>JAYVLR010000184.1:0-2777 GCA_043759395.1 Thiobacillaceae bacterium | reverse complement strand
CACCGCGTTCGAGCAACTCGGCCGCATCGGGCGTCACATCACTTTGAAGCAGATCAGTGGCATGAAGCTGCCCGAGCAGGTTAATGATGTCGTCCTGGGTAGGCGCATCATCACCCAGATGACGATTCACCAACTCCCAAATCGTTTCCACGCTACGTCTGCCATCCATGGCTGCAATCACCAGGCGCGCAGCAGGGGTGAATCGGTGAACCCGACCTGACGCTGGATCCTGCAGAAGGTACCAGACTTGGCCACGGTAGCGATGCCGATACAGACGGGCTTGCGAACGCAACTGCGGCTTGAGGGACGCCACGCGATACCACGTGTTGCTGAGCAGAGGGGCGCTCATGCAACCATGCTCTCGGGAGTGCTCATGTCAGCCAGTTCCACGCCCATAGTCGCAGCCAATCCACCAGCGAGTGCGTCCAGATCCACAGCAGCTTGCGCTCGCCGACCGAAATCTTGCCGACGCCTTCCATGCCTGGTCGCAGGCGTTGGGACGGACCGTTGATTTGGGCCTCGACGCGGAAATAGTTGCCTCCCCCCTCCCCTGTCGACACCGGCGTAATCTGCTTCAGCGCGAAGGGCATGGTTTCATTAGGAATGCCCGAAAGCGCTATCACCCCCTGCTGGCCAAGCTTGAGTTGTGCAATGTCGCGCTCGTCCACCTTGAGAATCACGCGGTAGGCATCGAGTGGTGCGATCTCGAACAGCACCTTACCCTGCTCAACCGGCGAACCGAGCAACTGACTCAAGTCGCCTGATACCACCAGACCGTCGAAGGGTGCCACCAGCGTCGCCCGCGATAGCCTTTCCTCGATCAGCGAGAGCTGTGCCTCGGCCTGGTGGACCTGCGCCGCGATCGTCGCCATTGCAGCGCGGTCCTGCACCGCGAATGCTTGCCGGTATTTTTGCGATGCCTGTTCTCGTTCCGACTCAAATCGGGTCTGTTCGAGTCGCAGATCCTTCTCGTCCAAGCGGCACAACAGCTGCCCCTTTTTGACCGTATCACCGGCGCGGGCCAGGCTTTCTGCCACATAGCCGTCGAAAGGCGCGACCGCTGCGCGCTGTACCGCACCCTCGATTACCGTCTTGGCTGATACGCGATACTCACCGCTCACCATGCTAAAAAAAATCAGCAAGCCTGCCAGCACCGAAGCAATCAACTTGACGCCAGGATGGCGCGGACCGAACAGCGCACCAAGCCCTTGTCTCAATTCATCAAGGGTACGTCGCGGCGTGCTGCGTTCGTTGTCCCGCTTCAGTGCGAAGATCGGCCCCAGCAGCAGACCGAGCGTTTTCGCAAGTTCGAGGGTTGATGGGTCAAAAGCGTCTCCAGCGGAACGCTCCAGCGTCAGCACGCCCACCGCATGGCTATCACTCAATAGCGGGACGGAGCAGACCGCGATATCCTTGACCTCCTGCGCCAGTTCCGCGTGAGCGATGACGCCGAGTTCGTCTTCACCGAACTGCGGATAGACGATAGCGATATCCAGATCGAGCACCTCGTCCATAGCAGCGCCAATCAGTCTGACGAGATCAGACTTGCGGTCGAAAATGGCCGTATGTGAAATCGTCTGCACCTCAATACTGCCAGCCTTCTCGAAACCCAGGCTGACTCGGTTGCATTGCAGGCGTTCAGCAATCTCATTCGCAACGGCAAGCGCCGAGGAACCGAAGCGGTACTCTTGAACGGCAGTAGCCACCAAATCCGACGCAATGGAGAGCCGTGCAAGACGGGTTTCACTCGATTCCACGGCCTGCTGCCGAAACTGGTCTATCAGCCAGGCGCTTCCCCAGTGCAAGAAGCGTAATGCACGCTGCAATTCCTGTTCCTGGGGATTAGCAATATCCAGTATCACTGCGCCATGCAGCACCCCTGATACCTCTATCGGATAACCGACAAAGGCGGACTGCTGGCCTGACTCAATCGCTTGATCAGTACCTCGCCGATCAACAATCACCTGTTCAACTATTCGGCGCCGCTCCCTGATCACCCGCTCTACAATGCCACGACGCTCCTTGAGGGCCTTTTCCGCTGTTGAACCAAGATACTGCATGTTGCGTGAGACATCCGGCCACACTGCGGCCGCACTGTAGCCACCATCCTGATCTGGTCCCAGCACAAGCAGCGCGCCGCTCACACGCTCAATCTGTGAGCACAGAATGGCGAGCCAGCTTCGGTAGAATTCACCGTTGTCCCTAGGCGAGGAAAACCCGGCCCAAGCAGCGGATTCGGCTCGGGAGCGATCCGTGTCGGCAATGGCATAAATCGGGGCTGTACTCACAGAGCTGGTTTCGTCAGAAGGTCAGGCATTACAAAAATCCCGAATCAGGCTCGATACGAGCCCGAAAACGGGATTGTCGCTCATTAAAATCAAGAGAGTCGAGGATTAACGAACAAAAACGCCGACGCCGAAAGACTGGATGCCGAGAAGGAGGATCAGTTAACAGAGACTCTCATCACATCATCACTCTCAATCGCTGCGGAGCGTTTCTAGACCTTGGAGGCAGCCCCCTTGGGCTTGCGCGCCGTCTCTTCTACTGCGGCTTCCTCAACGCCGGTCTTGGCTTCCGCTTCCACCTTGGTGTCTGCGGCTGCGCTTTCATCTGACTTGCCGCCCTGCATCAACACCAGGCGATTCTTGACCTCAGTGAAATTTCGCATCGATTGCAGGTGCAGATAAATCAGTTCTAGCTGATCAGTCTTGGCTAGCTCTGAGAGTACGTCTCCCGGCAGGGCATTCAGCTTCTTGCGATCTACAACCATAAATCCA
>JAYVLR010000183.1:0-6580 GCA_043759395.1 Thiobacillaceae bacterium | reverse complement strand
CATCATGAGCATCGGTGACGGTGCGGCTTGTTGCGCAGCAGTTTGTGCATGGGCACCGGTACTTGCGAGCAGGGCTGTGGTGATGAGGATACGAATATTCATGGGATTCTCCAGGTTGTGGCCGTAAGACGTAAGAGTCGGCCAATAAGCTGATCTCATTTCAAAACAAAGTACTTGTCTGGCTTGCGACTGTACGTCCTGAATGCGCAGCTTAGGGGGTTTGTTTTGAAATGAGGTCAGCGAAATGAAATCAGCAAACAGCAAAACGCGGTGGCGGGTTACAGTACCTGCGATAAGGCATCTTGCATAAAAAACGCCCCATACAAGGGGCGCTTTTAAACACAGAATTACTTGGCGGGTGCAGGAGTCGCAGCAGGCATCATGGGAGCCATCATGCCCGTCATCGGCTGCATCATGGAACCCATCGGCTGCATCATGGAACCCATCGGCTGCATCATGCCGTTCATCATCGGGGTCATGCCGCCCATCATCGGACCCATCATGCCCATCGGTGCCATCATGCCGTTCATCATCGGGGTCATGCCGCCCATCATCGGACCCATCATGCTCATGGGAGCCATCATGCCGCCCATACCGCCCATCATCGGACCCATCATGCTCATGGGCATCATCATCATGGGCATCATTTGTTCCATACCCATCTGGGCTTGGGCGCCGGTGCTTACGAGTAAGGCGGCGGCAAGTGCGAGTTTACGTGTGTTCATGGTCAATCTCCGGTTCAAGTGCCGACGTGTCGGCGGGTTGTGTGCTGAAAGCCAGCATATTAAAAACTAAGAGCAATCGGGCTGTGCATGGGTCAGTCTAGTGTTTGAATTGATAAAAGCTAGGGCAGCAGCCAAATGAGCAAGGGTTTACAGGGGTTTACAGGTCGCCGTTGGCACCGGCGCGCATGACGTTGTCCATGCGTTCGCGGATATCACGCGCCATGTTGATCATTTCGGAGCTCACGCCCATGTTGGATCCATTCAGGCCATCGAGCCAAGCAGTGTCCCAGTCCAGCGTGAGTAGCCACACGTGTTTTTGGGCATCTTCCATCACGGCAATGCGGCAAGGCAGGTACACGATGGATTCAGGCACCAGCTTCATGATTTCGCGGCCTGCTGCGATGTCGCAAAAATGGAACACTTCCATACGCGGAGAATCCGTGTCGCCCAGCACGACCTGGATGTCCTTGCCCATGGGTGAATGACCAACCAGTTTGAGGTTGAGCTGATTGGCGCGCAGTTTCATTGACTCCACTGCCTCGTCGAAACTCACGCCGGACTTGGCCTGATATTTGGTCGTCATGTAGTTCATGATGTCCCGTATATTCAGTCCCATATTGCTCAGATAGGGCAGCAAGGACTTCATCAGCTGCTTTTTTTCTTCAGGGGTCGGAGATTTGGACATAGTCCACGGCGGCATTTTGGTAGAGCCCGTCCCTTTGGGCATGACCATCATCGGGCTGGGAGTGGATGCCGGGGTGTTTTTGAGCCAGGGGTTAACCCAAGGTGTGGCAGGCGTTACGACCGGTGCCGGTGTGACGGCCACAGGTGTAACCGCAACGGGGACTACCACAACTGGCGTGGGAGTGGGGGCGACTACGGCAGCAGGCACCGCCGGGCTGGAGACAGGGACAACAGGATCGGCAGCAAGTGCAGACCCTGAGAGATTACATAAAGCCAGCAAAATAAGGAATTTCGACATTGGGTTTCTCCGACGGAATAATGTTCTTTGGTTTTTATTCTAAATATTAGAATATTCTACTTTAATACAGATGGTCAACTGAAGTGATTGTGACGACCACCGCATTGTAATCGTAGTCGTAAAATCCGCCATAGTTGATTCATCTCATTAAAGGGTGCCGTAAGAATGTAGCCCTGACAGGAACATATTGACCCCGAGGAACGCAAAAGTGGTGACCACCAGACCAATCACCGCCCACCACGCCAGCATCGGCCCGCGTAAGCCCTTGACCAGCCGGATGTGCAACCAGGCAGCGTAGTTGAGCCACACAATCAGCGCCCAGGTTTCTTTTGGATCCCATGACCAGTAACCACCCCAGGCTTCGGCTGCCCACATTGCGCCGAGAATGGTCGCAATGGTAAAGAACACGAAGCCGATAGCAATGAGTTTATACATCACGTCATCTATTATTTCGGCGCTGGGCAGACGGGTGGCGAGTATGCCGCGCTGTACCAGCAAATAGGCGATACCCAGCATCGCGGCGAGCGAGAACGAGCCATAACCGATGAAGTTGGCCGGTACGTGGATTTTCATCCACCAGGATTTGAGTGCGGGCACCAGCGGCTGAATTTCGTGCGCCTGACGGTCGAAGGTGTACCAGAGAATAAAACCGACCGCAGCCGAAATCACCAGCAGCGCGAACGCGCCCAGTTGCCGGTTCTGATAGCGTGCTTCGTAGTACAAATACAGCAATGCGGTAATCAGGCAAAACAGGACGAAGACTTCGTACAGGTTGGAAATCGGGATATGACCGACATCCACGCCGATCAGGTAAGACTCGTACCAGCGCACCATCAGGCCGATCAGTGCCATCGCCACCGCGCTCCAGGTCAGCCCGGTGCCCGTTTTGAGCAGGAAATCCGAGCGCGCAATTACCCCCCCCCAGTAAGCCAGTGTCGCCAGCGCGAACAGCGCACTCATCCACATGATCGCCGCCTGGCTTGAAATCAGGTATTTAAGGAAAAAAGCCTGCTCCATGCGCGCGAGATCGGCGTGGTATTGCGTCATCGCAAACAGGCTGACCAGCGCCACCACCATCATTAGCACGCGTATCGGCTTCCAGAACCAGCCAAACACGCTGAGCGCCGGAATAGCAACCAGCAGAATGCCTTTTTCATAGGCATCCATATAGCCGCCAAAACGTGACAGTGCGTAGAGTCCGCCTGTCGTAATCAGCGCGGCGTACAGCCAGTCGAACCACGATAGGCGTTTGAACAGGGGTTGTGGGGCGTTAAGGGCGAGTTCCATGGAGGTCTCCGGTTTATTTGGTGGCAAGCATATCGACTGCCTGCTTGTGTTTGCTGAATTCGTTTTCGAAATCGATGGTGTGTTTGGCAGAAGACATGGCAAACAGCACCGCCCCGGTTTTGATGCGCAACCAGATGCGGCGTTCCTGTACGAAAAGCATGAAAAATACGCCCAAAACCAGTAGCACTGAACCAAAGTACACCACATTCTGACCCGGCGAGCGCGTCAGTTGCAAGCCGCTGGCCTTGATTTCGTCATACTGCATCAGTTGCAGATATACCGGTGCGCCATACACAAACAAATCGCTGACGCTATTGAGCGTATCGCGCACCAGCCAACCGTCGGCATCGTCTGCCTTGGGAGGCGGCAACGCGGCCTGTGCATTGGCGGCTTGCCAGGCTTCGAATGCGGCAAGCTCGAGAATTTTTAGGTAGGTGCTGGCGGCTTTTTCGCGTTCTTTTTCCGGAATGCGCGTCTCGATAAAACGCCCGATAGACTGGAATCCGCCTTCGGCAAACAGGCTGAGCACCTGTGCTGCACTGCGTTTGAGCTTGTCTTCAAGCTCGGTGTTCCAGGCCGCAGGCGGCAACGCACGACGGGCAAATCGTGCAGCGATTTCCGGGCGAAGCCCAGGATTCAATAGTGCGCCGCGCAAGCGCATAAAGGATTCGAGCTTGCCATCCGCATCCAGCGGCATCCGCAAATAACGGAAAGCCTCATTCGGCGTATCACGCACACCGGTCATCATGTACCAGCGCCCGTCGAGTTGCAGCGGCAGCATGTAATTACTGAATTCGCGCGCCTGGCCGCGCGCATCGCGCAGCTTGAACTGAAAACTCGGGCCGACATTATGCAAATCTTTGCGGCCTTTGCCGGTTGGATTGCCGCCGAGCACGCTCATAGTGTCCTGCGGCGCCGCCCCGCCGCCCATGTTTTCAATATTGAAGGGGCGGAAGTCGGTGAATTCGACTGTGTAATTGCCGTTCGCGCTCGTTAACTCAGTGCTGTTGTGGATGGCGCCCTTCATCACAAATGGCGACCCATTGCTGGCAAAAAGATTCCAGCCCTGAAGATGCAGTTTGGTGCCGCCATCAGCAAAACTCGCTTGATAAATCGCCACTCCATCCTGAATCAGCGGGTGATTGACCGCAATGGTGGCTTCCCTGATTTTTTTGCCCTGCCTGTCGAACAGAACCAGATCGCTCTCAAAATTTTTGGGCTGGCCGGTGGTGTAGTGTTCGATACGGAATTGTTTCAGGGCGACGGTAAATGGCAGATCCTGTACCAGATAACCGTCAGCCACATTCAAAAACACCACATCCGCACTGGAACCCTCCGGGATTTGTACGCTGCCCCGAAACGAGGGGTTGGACGGCGTGAGGCGAGAAATTGCGGGAACCTGACTTTGCGGAATATCCCTGGTTTCAATTTTTTTTATCCCCAGCATTTGCTGCGCCTTGAAGACCATATTGCCGTCCAGCAAGCCGCCGATACAAATTAAAACAATAGCCGAATGTGCCAATAAATAACCGACGCGGTTGCCGCTGCCAGCCTTGGCGGCGAGCAGTATGCCGTCTTCACGCGGCAGGTTTTTGACTTTATAGCCCTGGGCCTGCAAGTAGGCTTGCGCGGATGCGGCGTAGGTCTCCGGTGACCGGGTAATGCTTGCTTCGTGTTTGTGCTTGAATGCGGCAAGCGAGGTCTCGCTGACATGTTCGCGAAAACTCTTCATTTCCTTGATGAAGTTGGGCGCGTTGCGCGAGATGCAGACGCTGGTGGATGCGACCAGAAAAGTCAGAATGACCAGAAACCAGACGGTGTGATAAACATCGTACAGCCCCAACGTCTCGAAAAACTGGAACCAGACCTGCCCGAACTGAATGATGTAATTGCTATACGGCTCGGCCTGCTTCAATACTGTACCGATAATCGATGCGATTGCCAGTATGGATAGAAGGCTGATGGCAAATCGCATCGAACTCAGCAGCTCGAAAACGGCTCTGCCGAAAGAAGTCGGGCTTGGCACTAAATTAGACATGATCCATTTTTGAGGAAAGAGCTAGTGAAGCGAAGACAAAAAAGGCGACTTGTGTCGCCCTTTTTGGGACTCAGGTATTGTATGTCGGTTTAACGCAAGCCCTGAATATACGTCGCCACGGCTTTCATGTCGCTGTCGGTCATTTTGGCGGCAATCGTGCGCATCATCTTGCCACCGTCATTGGCGCGTTCGCCCACGCGGAATTTATTCAGCTGGTCGTAGATGTAATCAGTGTGTTGCCCCGCCAGACGCGGGAACTGCGCCGGGATACCCGCGCCTTGTGCGCCATGGCAGGAGGCACAGGCAGGAACGCCCGCACCTTGTACGCCGCCGCGATAGATTTTCTGGCCGGTGAGCGCTAGAACCTGGTCTTTGGCAGATGCCGGTTTAGGCTGCTGGCTGCTGAAATACGCCGCCAGATTTTTCATGTCGTCGGGGCTGAGCGTAGCAACCATCCCGGACATGACGGCACTTTTACGTTCGCCGGATTTGTAGTTATTCAACTGCTTGTTAATGTATTCATACCCGAGGCCAGCCAGCTTTGGATTGGTCGGTGCGACGCTGTTGCCATCGACATTGTGACAACCCGCGCAAACTTGGTTGACGATAGTCTCCGCTTTTTTGGGATCGCCTTTGCTGACCGGGGCGGCTGCAGGCTCGTTGGCGAGAACGGATGGGGAGGTCAGGGCGGCGACCAGAATGAAGGTATGAATTGAAACGAATTTCATTAAAAGCTCCTGAAGCTTGCAAAACTTGGGAAAACGGGTAGTTTAGCGGCATCTAATATGACTGCCAAGCCCGTGCTCAATCGCGCCCATTTTTACACGTCCGTCGCACACCTGCGTGATTTACCCTTTAGCCGCGCCGAAATTGCCTTTGCGGGGCGTTCCAACGCCGGAAAATCAAGCGCCCTCAACCTGCTCACCCGGATCAAACGTCTGGCATTTACCTCTAAAACGCCGGGGCGTACGCAGCTGATTAATTTTTTTGAGATCGACCCCGATATTTATCTGGTTGACCTTCCGGGCTACGGTTACGCGAAAGTGCCGCCCGAAATCAAGGCGCAGTGGGAAGGGTTGCTCTCACGTTATTTGCAGGAGCGCGAACCGCTTGCGGGCATGGTACTCATCATGGATGCGCGCCACCCACTCACGCCGCTTGACCAGCGCATGCTCGACTGGTTTACCCCTGCGGGCAAGCCGGTACACATCCTGTTATCCAAGGCCGATAAGCTTTCGAATGACGAACGCGTCATGACTTTGCGCAAAATCAAAAAGGAACTCGAACCGTTTTCCGGCGTCAGTGTGCAACTCTTCTCCAGTCTATCCCGGTTGGGCGCGGATGAGGCGACCGGGGTGATCGAGGGATGGCTCACCCCCGAGCCGGATCGCGGCATCACCACGGTTGGGCACGCCGAACAATCCGCCGTGACCTTGCCCACGGTGTAGCCGTAATAAAAAGCCCCGAGCCAAGTGAATGGTCGGGGCCAAAATGCCTTAAGGGGATTAAGGCATCCCGCTCAGGGAGGAGAAGCGGGAGACGGTGAAA
>JAYVLR010000182.1:0-14053 GCA_043759395.1 Thiobacillaceae bacterium | reverse complement strand
AGCTTAGACGCATCTCCGGTCTGACACAGCGCAACGCGCCTAGCAGTTCTGTCCGTATCATTTCAAACGCATCACCTTGCAGGCCATAACGTAATTTCTCTACGCGCCGGACCGTATCAGTCAGATCGACGTTCCAGTTACTCGCCTGCCGTAGCCAGCCACCCAGCGTGCTCGCTGGCGGATCATTCTGACTCAGCGAAAAATGACGGAGTGCATCCACCAGCTGCGCCGGGTTTTTCGCCTGACGAATCGCGCGCAAACCCGTACGGCGTGCCCAGCGCCAGCGCCAGGATCGATAAGCAAACAGACCCGCGCCGAATACGCTCGCCAGCACAGCCAAGCCTGCCAGAGTCATAGCCAGGGTATGCCATATGGGATTGAATATGCGCACGCTCGCGCCCGGCAACACCAGGCTTTCTAGCTGATTGCCTGTCGGGTTAAACCAGGGCAGGCGCAAGCTGGGCAGGGTCAATTCGCCCGACTGTTGCGGCAGAATAAACAAGCTGACGATGAATTGATTCAGCGGCGATTCATTGGGCTCCGGCCTGACAGGCTCAATCAAAACCGGGTAAGCGCGCAGTTCAGCCTGGCCCCGGATTTGCGCTTGCAGCACGCGGCGCAAGCTGTCTGCGCTATAACTCCCGGTAACGGTAAAACGCCAGACCAAAGGACGATTCAGCGGCCAGCGCAGCGGCAAAGGATCAGCGTGCGCCTCGGGTTTACCCGGTGGCACAATCGCAGGCAGCCAGACGGGCAACGCGCTGGCGCTGTAGCTGAGCGTGAGCGCAGGGTAGCGCAGCCGACCGCCGAATTTTGTAGCGCTGAGCGGCGGCGTTTGCAGCACCAGCGCACCGGCTTGTGTTGCTTGCGCCGCCCAAAAATAACGATGCGCAGTACAACGCACGCCATCGCGTTCGATATCAATTTGCGCTTCGCCCAACACCCGAAGAACCATCCCGGCATGTGCAGACAAAACCGGGCGTTGCCACTCCAGACTGCCGTCGTCGCAGATTTCCAGCGTCAGGCGTGCCGCTTCGCTGACTTGCGGCATCACGGGCTCGATGAACAGCCGGGATAAAACCTGCGGGGTTTGCGCGCTGGAAGCGGTCACGTTCAGATTCAACACAGGCGTCGTAAACCTGTCCACATGAAACGGAAGAATTCGCAGATGCCCGATGCGTTTTGGGTACAACACCAGACTCAGGGTTTCTTCATTTCCGCTGCGACTCACGCTGCGCGATGAAACATCAAAATCAACATTGAGTGACGCGTCATCAAGTGCCTCAAGATTAACGCCGCGCGCACGCAAGCTCAGGTTCAGCGGCTCACCCAGGGCAGACCCGTAGCGGTCAAGACTCGCATCCAGGCGAGCCACAGCCGAGCCGGCAGCCTGCACCGCCAAGCCCAACAGTAGTGCGGCACACCCGGCAAACAATCTCATCAAGGACGCTTTCGCTGGTTTTACCATGGCGATAATTCCGTCGGCGCTGGGCTGGCATCCTGTTTCAGCAAATTTTTCAGCAAATCGTGCGGGCGCTCCTGCAGCAGTTCGATTTTTTTCAGCCCGGATTGCAGCCGGCGCGCGTCCGCGATGGCTGGCGAAACCGCACCGGCCGCGCCCTGTACCTGCGCACCGTTGGCTGAGGATGCCTGCAAGCCCTTTTGCACACCCGCCAGGCTGCGTTCAAATTCTTTCACCGCCAAACCCTCGTCCCAATCCAGGTTGACCGTGCCTTCTGCCAGCTTGCCACGCCGCCCGAACAAGTCGCTTTTCATCGGCGCCACGCTGCGTTGTCGGCTCAGTTGCCGCACGGCCTGCGCCAGATTCCGCTCAGCACGCACATCGCGGCGCATCTGCAACACGCTTTGATACGCGCCAATCGCCGCGCTCCAGTTGCCCAGGCCATAGTGCGCATTGCCCAGGTTATACAGCGCATCCGCACGTTCCCGCGCCGTGCGCGCGAGCAGCAAGGCGCTGGAAAAATCGCGCCGCGCCCACGCATAATCATGCAAACGCCAAGCCGCCGCGCCCGCCCCCAGATAGCCGGGATAACTGCCAAGCTGGGCATACTGCGTTTGCGCCCCGGCATAACGCTGCGCCTGCCACGCTTGCCAGGCAGCACGTTCATCCGCCCAGGCATTTGAACCCTGTACCACACTAAGTGTGACCATCGCCCCCAGAGCCAACATCGATACGCTGCGCGGAAACAAGCCGAGCATCAACAACAGCAAGGCCGGCAGCAGCGCCCATTGATACAGCTCGCGCCAGACACGCACCTGCGTCGCCGTAACCGCACCACCAGACACCTGCGCGATGCCGCGATCCATCAAAGCCACACTGTCGCTATCACCGTCGGCCACCGCGACGAATTGTCCGCCGCTACTGCGCGCAAGCTCGGCATAGGACTGGGCATCCATGCGGCTGATGATGGACTTGCCATCCGCCAGCGTAACCGCCGCACCCGCTGCGGTGCCTGTGCCCAAAATGAATAGCGGAATCCGGTCTTGGCGCAAGCCCGACACGGCAGCGCGCAGTGCGGGAGTAAAACTATCCGCTTCGGCATCCGTCACCAGCAAAATGGCTTTGGCAGGCGCACTCGCCAGCGTGCGGCGCGCAAGTTCGAGCGCGGCCGGCAGATTGGTGCCCGGCACGTCGAATAAACTCGGCTCCACTTGCAGCAGCGCGCCGCGCAGCACGTCCGGGTCATCTGTCGGCGGAATCAGCACGCCCGCTTCACCGGCGTAAGCGATCACGCCCACGCGTTCGCCGTGCAAGCGCGGCAGCATGTCGAGCAACTCCAGGCGCGCACGCGTCAAACGGTCAGGGGCAATATCGTTTGCCCGCATCGAAGCCGACACATCGACCAGCAGCATGACGCTGAGTGCGTGAGCCTGCGCGGGTGCGCCCCGATTGATGTCTGACGACGTGTGCAGCGGTATGCGCGGCCCGGCTGCGGCCAGTGCCAGCAGCACCCATGCCAGCGCCAGCGTCATCTGCCGACTGCGTGCGTGCGCGCCCTCCGTCGCGGCACTCACCGCCCATGGCAGCAATTCAACATCGGCATAGCGCAGCAGACGCGTCCGTTTGCGTGCGGCCAGGCCTGCAAACAGCACGGGCACACAGGCAAGCAAGCCCCACCACGGCGCGCGCCAATCAATTTGCGCAAGCCAGACCATCATGCGCTTTGCCTCACACGCAAAGCCTGCGCCGCGACGAGCAATATCGCAGCCAGCAACAGGGGCAGCCCATACCATTCGCGCACCTGCCGCGTCTGTGCCGGACGTGCCAGGGTTTTTTCCAATGCGCCGATGTCGCGGATCACGCGTTCGGCATCCTCGGTGCTGCGCACAAAATAATGGCGGCCCTGGCTCCATCGCGACAGCTCACTTAAACCCGGTTGCGCACCGGCATCCGGCACGGCGGGCGCACGCCCCTGCGCAAAAATATCGCTGCCGATTTGCACGCTATGAATGGCAACACCCAGATGCCGCGCCACCGCCAGCGCTTCGGCGGGCATCAGCCCGCCTGCGTTGCTGTCGCTACCATCGCTGACCAGAATAATGGCCGGGCGCAGCTTGCCGGGGCGCAATTGCTTCAGCGCAAAACCCAGCGCATCGCCCAGCGCCGTATCGTCGCCCAGCATGCCCACTCGCAGACGTTGCAGTTGGGCCATCGCGTAGGCGCGGTCGAATGTGGGAGGGGTGAGCGTTGCTACTTGCGAGCCAAATGCGATCACGCCAAAGCGGTCGCCCACACGGCCTTCGATGAAGCGCGCAATGACGGCTTTCAACACCTCCATTCGCTCCACCTCGCGCCCGCCGAGCTTGAAATCGCGAATGCTCATGGTCTGCGACGTGTCGATCAACAGCACAATATCGCGGCCTTCAGGCGGCGGCGTGATCCAGTTGCCGACCTCGCGCGGCTGCGCCAACGCCAGCACCAGCAACGCCAAAGCGGCCAGCGCCAATAACAACGGCACGCGCGCCCCGATGCGTTGCCCGCCCACTTCATTCGTCGCAGGCAAACCGGGATGATGCAATACCCAGCTCGGCGCTTCGCCCGTTGTGCGCCGCCACGCCAACACGCCCCACGGCAGCAAGAGCAGCAGTAACAGCAAATAAAACGGCTGGTTCAGTTCAAGCATGCCAATCATCGGCGTAGCCACGACTGTGCAGTGCGGCACAGCGTATTCAACTCGGCAAAGTGGGCAGCGTGCGGCGCATCAAAGCGAATGTGTTGCAGCGTGGCCACCCAGCTTTCCCAAAGCGGATTCCCGATTCCGTCCGGACAGTGACGGGATTCGATTCGACTCAAATGGAAATAGCGCCGCGACCAGTTGTCGAGTTGCGCAGCCAGCACCGCAGGCGCGTGCTGTTGCTGCCCGACCGCACGCACAATTCGCAGCAGTTCACGCTGCATGGTGCGCCGTCGCCAACGCCAGAGCAAGCCAGCGCCCACGACGATGACGGCCAGTGCGGCCAGCCCCCACAGCCACGCATTGCTCGAAGGTAGCGGCGGCGGCGACACCGGCACGACGATGTCGGCCAGATCAATCTGCGGCTTAGCCATACTGACTCAGCAAGCCGGCCAGATCATCCACCTCGCACCCGATCACACAATGCTGCACCCCTGCCCGTTTGAACCCGTCGGCGTGCTGCGCCTGCCGTGCGGCGAAGGCCTGGCGAAAACCAGCCTGATGCTGAGCGGTGTCGAGCCAACGCAATCGCCCCGCCTCGATGTCGTGAAACTGCGCCAGACCCACATCGGGCAAGGCGCGCTCTGCCGGATCGATCAGCTGTATGGCCAGCCCATCGAAACGCTCGCCCAAACGCGCCAGCATAGTTTGATGCTCGCTCGCCAGCCAGGAAAAATCACTGAGAATAATCAGCCGTGCGCCACGCGGCAGCGCAGCTTCGAGCCGCACCAGACGGTCGTGATAACGCAAGCCTGCGTCGGCACCCGGGTCAACCTGCGTCGGGTTGACGCGCGCCGGGTCAACCTGTGGCGGGCAGGCGCGCGCCGCTGTCGTTGCCAGCGTCCACGCCGCCATGCGCCCGTGCGCAGCCGGCAAGACGTGATCGGTCGCATCCCACACGCTCGCACCCACCACACCATTTTTTTCGACCGCCGCAAAAGCGAGCAAGGCCGCCACGCGTGCAGCTTGCGCCGCCTTCAAACGTCGGCGTGTGCCAAAGCGCATGGTGGCGCTTCGATCCACCACCAGATGCCAGATCGGCTGGCGTTCCTCGCGATAAATTTTGAGGTAAGGCCGTCCGGTACGCGCCGTGGTGCGCCAGTCCATATCGCGAATATCGTCACCGGGACTGTAAGGTCGCGCTTCTTCAAAATCCAGCCCGCGTCCCAGCCAGCGCGACGCCCAATCGCCCGCGTGATGATCGTGAACTTCGCGCACGCGCGTTGGGTGCGCAAGAATCAAGGCCTGCGCTGCAAGCCCGGCAATGTCGGCGGATGACAGCAGGGGGGACTGCGTTTCCGCCGTCGCTGTCGCATGCCGCCTGCGTCCGGGCAGACCCGCAATCATGGCGCGGGAACCGCATCCAGCAGACCGGCAATCAAGTCATCCCGGCTGAGTTTTTGCAGGCGCGCATCCAGACTCAGAATAATGCGATGGCGCAAACAGTCCGCCGCAATCTCGCGCACATCGTCGGGTGTCACAAAATCGCGCCCGGCCAGATACGCAACCGCTGCCGACGCATGTAACAAGGCCAGCGAAGCACGCGGACTGGCGCCCACTTCCACCGCGTTTGTCCATTCAGCACGCCACGCGCCAGGCGTGCGCGTCGCTCGCACCAGTGCCACCATATACGCCTCGACCGCTCCGGAAATATGCACCTTCCGCACCTCCTCGCGCGCCGCCAGAATGCTCGCCACATCCACCACCGCCGCCAGCGCCTGACCCGGCGCCTGCGCCCGGTCACGGCGCAAAATTTCCAGCTCCTCGTCCGCACTCGGATAGTCCAGTGCAACATGAAACAGAAAGCGATCCAGTTGCGCCTCCGGCAGCGGATACGTGCCCGACTGCTCGATCGGGTTCTGCGTCGCCATCACCATAAACAAAGGCGGCAGCGGACGCGTCGTGCCGTTGGTCGTGATCTGCTGCTCCTGCATCGCCTCCAGCAAGGCAGCCTGCACCTTGGCTGGCGCGCGATTGATTTCATCCGCCAGAATAATCTCGTGAAACAGCGGCCCCGCCACAAACTGAAAATCGCCTTCGTGGTAAATATCCGTCCCGGTCAAATCGCCCGGCATCAAATCCGGCGTAAACTGAATGCGGCGAAAACCCGCATGGATGCCCGCCGCCAGCGTTTTGACCGCCGTAGTTTTAGCCAGCCCCGGCAACCCCTCCACCAGCACATGCCCATTAGCCAACAAGCCGATCACCAACCGGTCGAGCAGCCTGTTCTGCCCAACGATGACACTGGCAAGCGCCTGACGGAGTTCAAGGATGCGGGATTGATTCGACATGGTGATTCCAGCCGTTGAAAGGCTTTACCTTAGCCGAGTCACACAACAGCGGCAATGGTTACTAAGAATGATGTTTCAGGCGCTTGGGGTGAGCCAGCGAACGGGTATCGGGACGGTGCGGCGGATCGTCTCTTATCGACCCATTTCGGTCGGCCAGGCCGAAGGTGCCGTTCGAATGTGTCTACTAAAGCCGGAGCGATTCAGGGTAAGCTAGCGACGATGACAAACCTTCACTCAGCCCTTAAAACAACGGTAGTCAGCAGCCATAACGGAGATGGCATCCATTACATCTTGGTCCGCCTTCAAAACGGCAAAGATGATTTCATCGACACGTTGCATGCTCGGCCAAACGCCTTTTCGTGGTCAGGTTTTCAGACTACCGATTTTCTTTCACTGCTTGGCTTTAGCCGTTCTGGATGCGCCTTCCACCAAAGCGAATGTTTTTGCCGCCAAGTTCCAGAAGGGCTGGATATCAAGGGGCTGAGTGCCGATATTGGAAAATCCTTTCAGACCTTCCTGAACGCAGTCTCGCACCTAGAGAACTGCGGTCTGTTCATTGAGCAACCCGATGGATCGGAATTCTTCTACGGCAAGCCAGCGACTCGACGTGCTCATCCTAATCTCTATTGCCGGGGAGACGGACACACCTCGCCTAAGACTGAAAAGATGAAGCAAAGTGAGGATGGGGTTTTCCATTTTGTCTTTACTTGGATTGCGGAGCTTCTGATCAGCATGCTAAAGACCTGATCAACCATCTCTTCTTCGGCAAGATTTTGAGTCGCCCCGGAAATACTAGACAGCCTTGAGAGTCTGTTATGGCCGATGAACGGACCGTCGCGGCGGTCGACATCAAGGTCGGCTCTTGGCCGATGGCCGACTCACAAACCACACTTCGTCTCAACCCAACACTGCTGGCTGGATAAAGCCTGGGCTTTTGCACCAGACTCACGACTTCTTCCACAAGGCCTCCCAACCCGCCCGCCCCAGCGCCTCCAGCGTTTCGATATTGCGTTGATAAATCGTTTCCGCTTCGGGGAAGGCCGCTACCGCGCGTTCGATGCTCGCCTCCCGCAGCAGGTGCAGCGTGGGGTATGGCGCGCGGTTGGTACAGTTGCCGATGTCGTCGGCTCCGGTGTCGGCAAACTGAAAAGCAGGATGAAAGCTGGCAATCTGGATGATGCCTTCCAGTTCGTGCTCGTCCACTGCCGCTTCGGCGAGCTGCATGAAATCGTTGAAGTCGAGAAAATCCGGCAACAGTGCGGGGTGGATCAAGAGCGTGGTATCGACTTCATCCGGGTTGGCTGCCGCCAGAAAATCCAGCTCGCGATCAAGGTCTTCCAGCAGGCCATCCAGGTGTGGCGCGGCGCTCACCACAATCCGCACCTGGTTTTTGACGTAAACCGCTTTGGCAAACGGGCACAGGTTCAACCCGATGACGGCTTTTTCCAGCCATTGCCGGGTGGCTGCAATCACTTCATTTTCGTCCATTCTTACCTGCCCTCTTCGCCCGTTGGGTCATGCCAGTTGAGCCATTTATCGCGCGGCACTTTAGCGGATACAATGTTCCATTATCCGACGTTCACGCAAGCTCCCCTACACCGCCATGAAAAGCAGCGCCATCCGCCAGAGTTTCCTCGATTTTTTCGCCTCTAAAGGCCACACCGTGGTTGCCTCCAGCCCGCTGGTGCCGGGCAACGACCCAACGCTGCTGTTTACCAACGCGGGCATGGTGCAGTTCAAGGATGTGTTTACCGGGCAGGACACGCGCGCCTATACCCGCGCGGTGTCGTCGCAACGCTGCGTGCGCGCGGGCGGCAAGCACAACGATCTGGAAAACGTCGGCTACACGGCACGCCACCACACTTTTTTCGAGATGCTGGGCAATTTCAGTTTTGGCGATTATTTCAAGCAGGATGCGATCAAATACGCTTGGGAGTTTCTCACCGCCGTTCTGAAACTGCCGACCGAAAAACTCTGGGTGACGGTGTATGCCGAGGACGACGAAGCCTACGACATCTGGCACAACGACATCGGCGTGCCGCACGAACGCATTATTCGCATTGGCGATAACAAGGGCGCGAAATACGCTTCGGACAATTTCTGGGCGATGGGCGACACCGGGCCGTGCGGGCCGTGTACCGAAATTTTCTACGATCACGGTGCCGATATTTTTGGCGGTCCGCCCGGATCGCCCGATGAAGGCGGCGACCGCTACATCGAAATCTGGAACAACGTGTTCATGCAGTTCAACCGCGACGAAACCGGGGTAATGCATCCGCTGCCCAAACCTTCCGTGGACACCGGCATGGGGCTGGAGCGTATTTCGGCGGTGATGCAGCATGTGCATTCCAACTATGAAATCGATCTGTTTCAGGCGCTGATTGCTGGCGCCGCGCGCGAAACTGCCACCGCTGACCTCGCCAACAATTCACTCAAGGTCATCGCCGACCATATTCGTGCGTGCTCGTTTCTGATCGTCGATGGCGTGATTCCCGGCAACGAGGGGCGCGGTTATGTGCTGCGCCGCATCATCCGCCGTGCGATTCGGCACGGCTACAAACTGGGCGTGCGCGCCGCGTTCTTCAACCGCATCGTGCCCGACCTCGTCGCGCAGATGGGCGAGGCTTACCCGGAACTCGCCAAGGCGCAGCAACGCGTGATGGACATCCTGCGGCAGGAGGAAGAACGCTTCTTCGTGACCATTGAAAATGGTATGGAAATTCTTCTCTTTGAAATTTCCAATATTGTTTCACCTGCATTTAATCTAACCCCCGGAATAGCGAACCCAAACTACAAGCTTCCCGGGAGTACGGCGTTTCAGCTACATGACACCTACGGTTTCCCTATCGACTTAACTGCTGACATTTGCAGGGAACACGGAATTAGTGTTGATGAGGCAAGTTTCAATGTCTGGCTCGATGAGCAACGCAAGCGCTCCCGCGCCGCAGGCAAATTCAAGCCGGGTGCCGGGCTGGATTATTCGGGCGGCTCGACGGCCTTCCACGGTTACGACACCCTCGCGCATGACGGCAAAATTCTCGCCCTGTACAAGGACGGCGCAGCCGTTGCGCAATTAAACGAAGGCGAACTCGGCGTGGTGGTGCTCGACCACACGCCTTTCTATGCCGAGTCCGGCGGCCAGGTGGGCGATAACGGCGAGCTGCACGCAGCGAACGGCCTGTTCGCGGTCGAAGACACGCTCAAAATTCAGGCACAGGTATTCGGCCACCACGGCGTTGTCAAAACCGGCACGCTCAAGCTGGCTGACACCGTCGCGGCCAGGGTCAATGCCGGATCGCGCGCGCGCACCATGCGCAATCACTCGGCCACGCACCTGATGCACAAAGCGCTACGTGAAGTGCTGGGCGAACATGTGCAGCAAAAAGGTTCGCTGGTTGACAGCGAAAAAACCCGCTTCGACTTTGTGCAGCCAACGCCGATGACGGATGCGCAAATCCGCCGTGTGGAGCATCTGGTCAATGCCGAAATTCTGGCGAATGCAGCCACGCAGGCGCGGGTGATGGATATTGAGTCCGCGCAGAAAACCGGCGCGATGATGCTGTTCGGCGAAAAGTACGGCGACGAAGTGCGGGTGCTCGATATCGGCAGCTCGCGCGAGCTGTGCGGCGGCACGCATGTGGCACGCACTGGCGACATCGGCGCGTTCAAGATACTGCTGGAAAGCGGTGTCGCGGCGGGCATTCGCCGGGTGGAAGCGACGACGGGAACGGGCGTGCTGGCCTACCTCGGCGAAACCGAAAAAAACCTTGCTGCCATCGCCGGGCTGGTAAAAGCCACGCCGACGGATGCCGCTGAGCGCGTGGCGCAATTGATGGAACATAGCCGCGCGCTGGAAAAAGAGCTCGACCGGCTGAAATCGAAACTGGCCGCAGCGCAAGGCGACGATCTGGTACAACAGGCGGTGGAGGTTGCGGGTGTCCGCATCCTCGCCGCGCAGCTCGACGGCGTGGATGCCAGAGCGCTACGCGAAACCGCCGACAAACTGCGCGACAAACTGCATTCCTGCGCGCTGGTACTGGGCACGGTGATCGACGGCAAAGTGAGTTTGATTGCCGCAGTTACGCCGGACTTGACCGGCAAACTCAAAGCCGGTGAACTGGTCAATTTTGTCGCGCTGCAAGTGGGCGGCAAAGGCGGCGGCAAGCCGGACATGGCGATGGCAGGCGGCACTGAACCCGCGAAGCTGGCCGCCGCTTTGGCATCAGTTCAAACCTGGGTTGCGGGTCAATTGGGCGCTTAGGCAAATGATTACCCTGGACGCATTCAAAACCATTTTCCGCAACGGCCTGTGGAAACAGAACACCGGGCTGGTGCAGTTACTCGGCTTGTGCCCCTTGCTGGCGATCAGCAGCAGCGTGGTCAACGCGCTATCGCTGGGCCTGGCCACCATGTTTGTCATGGCGGCCTCCAGCGGCGCGGTTTCCAGCGTGCGCAATTTTGTTCCGCACGAAATCCGCATCCCGGTGTTTGTACTGATTATTGCCGCGCTGGTCACGGTCATTGATCTGGCGATGAACGCGTTTGTGCACCCGCTGTATCTGGTGCTCGGCATTTTCATCCCGCTCATCACCACTAATTGCATCGTGCTCGCGCGTGCGGATGCGTATGCCGCCAAAAATCATCCGCTGCATTCCATCATTGACGCTGTCGCCATGGGGCTGGGGCTAACGCTGGTGCTGGTAGTGCTTGGCGGCATCCGCGAAATTGCGGGCAAGGGCACCTTGTTTTCCGGCATTGATCTGGTATTTGGCGCCGCCGCCCAGCCCTGGGTGTTGCACGTATTGCCCCACTACCAGGGCTTTCTGCTGGCGATCCTGCCGCCGGGTGCATTCATTGCGCTGGGGCTTTTGATTGCCGGACGCAACTGGCTCAATACCCGCGCCGAACAGCGTGTGCGATTAGCGGCCCGCCTGCATGAAGCCGCCGCTTAAAAAGCGCGTTCCCAAGCCGCGCAATCCCTTTGTCGCATTGGCGATCCAGCGCAAAGCGGGCGAACATGAGAAATCGATGAGCGCCAAACGGCAGGCAGAGAAGATTGTGTTGAGGAAAACGCTGGAAGCCGAATAAGGTTTGCTTGCGTCAAGTAAACAGTAGCGCGGCGCACGATATAGCTCAGGGGTTCACGATGTATTCATTGATAGAGTCCAAAGAAGGAATCGCGCAGGCACAACGCAAACTGGAAGCGACTATTCGTCGTGACTTCAGGACAAAAATAAAAAAGAACATCGGCTATCCGGGTGGAACAACTGTCGATGCAGAAGTTTCTACCGATGGCAACCACTGGTACTGGTCGTCGGATTACGATGACAAGGACATCCCGAATAAGCGCCGCCTCAACTGGTTTGGTCTATTTACCCCGGATACAGACCTGCAAATTTCTGTCGAAATCAATACCGCATATGAAGGACGTAACGACCAAGTTGCTGGCTACTTTGCCCGGCACAACGATACTGGACAGATTTATCTCATGCACTCAGGTCGCATAGGTGGTGGCACAAAGGGTGTCGGTAAAGCTGAGTTCCTTGCCTGGTTCAATAATCCACCCTGCGAGGCCACCGATTCATCAGGGAATGTCAAAGAAGGCTTGTTAGTTATGCCAATTGAAGGCATCTCTGCTAGTCGCCCTGCGATCAAATACATCAACGACATTGCCAGATTCAAACAAGCTGTACGGGCAGATACTCTGGCTTCGCCTGAGTTTGAAATTCAGAAAAAAGCACTGAATGATTTCTTCTCTGAATCGAGAGGCCGACGTAAAGGCAAGCGATCTGAAGAAATTGATTACTTGTCGCGACATGGAGAAGTCGTTGACGCGCTTCGTTCTTGGCGAAACTCAAGCCCACTCCCAATCAGTTCTCGGCTTGTCAAAAATATCCTGATAGACATGGGCGTTGAAGTTGGGCATGAATTAGTTGAAGTCTTTGAGGTTAAGACCAGCACATCGCGATCTGACGTATACACAGCTATTGGACAACTGATGGTTCACGGCACATCGGATAGTTGCCGAAGAGTGATTGTTCTACCTCGGAATGAAAGCCTCTCTCATGATCTGAAGGAGGCACTGAATCGCCTAAATATTGAGTTGTTGGAATTTATTCTGGACGAACGTACTGCAATAATCGTTTGATCAAAACAGATCTATCGGTCAGTCATTCTTGGCTCAAAACGCATAATCCCTACCCCATGAACCCTACCAAGCGCCACGAAATTTTCAGCCGCCTGCGCGCTGCTAATCCGCATCCCGCTACCGAACTTGAATACAGCAGTCCATTCGAACTGCTCGTCGCGGTCACGCTGTCGGCGCAGGCGACCGACAAGGGCGTCAACCTTGCCACGCGCAAACTGTTCCCGGCCGCCAATACGCCCGAAGCCATTGTTGCCCTGGGTGAAGCAGGACTGATCGGCTTCGTCAAAACCATTGGCCTGTACAAAAGCAAGGCGCGGCACATCATCGCCGCCTGCCGCATGTTGATCGGTCTGCACGACAGCCAGGTGCCGCATGAGCGCGCGGCACTCGAAGCGCTGCCCGGCGTGGGGCGCAAGACGGCGAACGTGATTTTGAATACCGCGTTCGGCCAACCGACGATGGCGGTCGATACGCACATCTTTCGCGTGTCCAACCGCATCGGCCTGGCACCCGGAAAAACCGTACTCGAAGTCGAAAAAAAGTTGCTGAAACATGTCCCGAAGGAGTTCATGCTCGATGCCCACCACTGGCTGATCCTGCACGGGCGCTATGTCTGTCAGGCGCGAAAACCAAAATGCGATGCCTGCATCCTGGTCGACTTGTGCGAGTACAAGGGCAAAAATGTTTAGCCCTAGCCGCGACCAGGTGCGCCAGTTTTTCTTTGACGTGTGGGCCAAATATCGTGCAGGTCAGATGCTCGCAGGTGCCGAGCAACCCGCGCTCGAAGCGATCCTCGCGCACCCTGAATACCACGCCATGCTCAACAACCCGGCACGCCATCTGCAACGCGACTACCCGCCCGAGTTCGGCGAAACCAATCCCTTTTTGCATCTCTCGATGCACCTGTCGATAGCCGAGCAAATCTCCATCGACCAGCCCGCAGGCGTGCGCGAGCGCTATCGCACCTTGCTCGCGCAACGCGGCGATGCGATGCGGGCGCAACATGAGGTGATGGACTGTCTGGCGGAAATGATCTGGCAGGCGCAGCGCAACGCGGCAGCCTATGATCCTGTAGCGTATCTACAATGTCTGGATGTGAAACTTAACGGCTAGTTTTAGCCAGGCAGGGTGGGCACGCTTTTGTGCCCACCCGAATTCAAAACACCTAATGGATAATCGTGTCTGACCCCATACATATGCAATCGGTTAAACATATCGTCCACCACATTGCTGACCACTTGCCCGACCTAGCAAGCTTCGACGATGCCATGTATGCCCTCTACGTGCGCCAGGAGCTGGAGCGCTCGCTGAAGGCGGCTGAAGAAGGAAAAATCACCTCCCAGGAAGAAATGGAAAAACGCTATCTGAACCATGAGGGTTGAATGGTCGGATTGTGCGCGGGATGATCTGGACGATCT
>JAYVLR010000181.1:0-10505 GCA_043759395.1 Thiobacillaceae bacterium | reverse complement strand
GCCCCTTGTGAATGTTGTAACTGGCGATGTGCAGCGGAGCATTCATGTTAACGATTATAGGCGGGAAGACAGGGTACGAATGGCGGCCGCATTGCTCGGAGAAAAGCATCGCTCGGCAGCCGTTTGCCAAGGCAGCCAAGCATAATGCAGATGCTCGCGCGTCGACAGCGTAATTGGCTGAACCTCGCGTAGGCAAAGACCGAAGTCATGCTCGATGTTGTGAGTAACCCCTGCCGCGTAGCGATGCCGCCAACGTTCATAAATTTCATAGCGCGTTTCGATCGCCCAGTCACGCAGCTCATAGTGCGTCGCATGCAACCCCGTTTCTTCGTACACTTCGCGGATCGCGGTGGCTTCCAGCGTCTCGCCCACCTGCTGCGAGCCGGTGACGGACTGCCACAAACCCGGCGCATCAGCACGCTCCATCAGCAAGACTTGCAAGTCTGTGGTGTAGATCACCACCAACACCGAGACGGGGATTTTGAATTCAGTCACGCTCGACCGACACCTCCAGCCGAGACTGCGTGGCGATGTAGGCAAACAGACGGTCGATATTGGGATGCTTGCCGGGATGCTGGCGTGCGTCATCGGTGTGTTCGGCATACAGCGTAACGCCTTCGGCCGCAGCTTGTGGCGTAATGCCGCCGTGTTGTTGCGCGAGGTAGGCATACAGTCGGAATGACCCGGCGGTGCCGGGCGTATTCTCAATGACACCGCACTCGACCCCCAACGCGTCGCGTAGTCGCAAACGCGTGCCTACGGCTTCAGGTAGCGCGCTCAGATTGTCGGCGAAACTCATGCAGCGCTGTCGATCGGGGCTACGCTACGCAACCGGATATGCAGTTCACGCAATTGTTTGTCGTCGACCACGTTCGGCGCATTGGTCATCAGGCAACTGGCGCGTTGGGTCTTGGGAAAGGCGATCACGTCGCGGATCGATTCGGAGCCGGTCATCAAGGTCACCAGACGATCCAGACCAAACGCCAGCCCGCCGTGCGGCGGCGCGCCATATTGCAGGGCATCGAGCAAGAAGCCGAATTTTTCGCGGCGCTCTTCCTCGCCGATATTCAGCGCGGCAAAGACTTTTTCCTGCACCGCTTTCTGGTGGATGCGCACCGAACCGCCGCCGACCTCCCAGCCGTTTAACACCATGTCGTAGGCTTTGGACAAGGCCGCGCCGGGGTTGGTGGTCAGCAAATCTTCGTGGCCATCCTTGGGTGCGGTGAACGGATGATGCAGCGCGTCCCAGCGGTTTTCGCCTTCGTTGAATTCGAACATCGGGAAGTCCACCACCCACAACGGTGCCCAGGCGCGGCCATCGAGATGGTTTTTCTCGTGGCCGACTTTGCCGCGCAAGGCCCCCAGCGCTTCGTTGACCACCTTGGATTTATCCGCGCCGAAAAAGACAATGTCGCCGCTTTGCGCACCGGTGCGCTCGACGATGGCTTGCAGCGCAGCCGCATGAATATTCTTCACGATCGGCGACTGCAAACCGGTTTCGTTGAGCTGGCTCACGTCGTTGATTTTGATATAGGCCAGACCCTTGGCACCGTAAATTTTGGCGAACTCGGTGTAGGTGTCGATTTCGCTGCGGCTGATCGCCGCGCCGTTCGGCACGCGCAAGGCGGCAACGCGGCCGCCCGCCATATTGGCCGCACCGGCAAACACCTTGAAGTCCACGTCTTTCATCACGTCGGTCAGCTCGGTGATTTCGAGCGTGACGCGCATGTCGGGCTTGTCCGAACCATAACGGCTCATCGCCTCGGCGTAACTCATGCGCGGGAAGGCATCTGGCAGGTTGATGTCCTGCGCTTTCTTGAACATGTCGCGGATCATGCCCTCGACCATGCGCATGATGGCTTCTTCGTCCATGAACGAGGTTTCCAAGTCCACCTGGGTGAATTCGGGTTGGCGGTCGGCGCGCAGGTCTTCGTCACGGAAGCATTTGGTGAGCTGAAAATAGCGGTCGAAGCCCGCCACCATCAGCAATTGTTTGAACAATTGCGGCGACTGTGGCAGCGCGTAAAACATGCCGTCGTGGACGCGCGACGGCACCAGATAATCGCGCGCGCCTTCGGGCGTACTGCGCGTCAGCATCGGCGTTTCGATTTCCATGAAGCCGTTGGTATCGAGGTAGTCGCGCATCAGTTTGGATACGCGATAACGCAGACGCATATTTTTCTGCATCGGGTCGCGGCGCAGGTCGAGATAACGATACGTCAGGCGCAGGTTCTCGTTGATATTGTCGTCGTCAATCTGGAAGGGCGGGGTGAGCGAGGCATTCAGCACGTCCAGCTTTTTGGTCAGGACTTCGATCATGCCGGTGGACATAGCCGCATTCTCGGTGCCTGCCGGACGGGCGCGTACCCGGCCTTCGATTTTCAGCACAAACTCGGAGCGCACCTCTTCGGCCAGCTTGAACGCTTCCGGCGTATCGGGATCAATCACCACCTGCACCAGGCCTTCGCGGTCGCGCAAGTCGATGAAGATCACCCCGCCGTGGTCGCGCCGCCGATGCGCCCAGCCGCACAGGACAACGGTTTGATCGAGGTGCGCGCTGTTGACGCTGCCGCAGTAGTGAGTACGCATAAAAACTTTCTAGTGAGAGGGGGGCGTTTTGGCAGATTCGCCAGATGCCACGCCCATCGAGACAATGTATTTGAGTGCGCGCTCAACTGAAATATCCAGTTCGATCACTTCGCTCTTTTTGACGAAAAAATAAAAACCGTTGACCGGACTCGGGGTGGTCGGAATGAATACCGCCACGTGCTCGTCCGGCAAATGCAGTCTGACCGATTCGGGCAGATTGGTCTGAAACGCGAGCGACCACGCCTCGGGATGCGGATAGCGCACCAGCAAGACCTGGCGAAACGCGTGCCCTTTGCCCGACAGCAGCGTATCGGACACCTGCTTGACGCTGCCGTAAATCGATTTGATGACGGGAATGCGCGTCAGCTGCCGCTCCCAGAAATCGATGATTTTCTGGCCGAAAAAATTGGCACCAAAGATGCCGGTGAGCAGAATAATCACCAGCGTCAGGATCACGCCCAGACCAGGAATGCGAAAGCCGGACCAGGCTTCGGGCTGCCATTCTGCAGGCAGCACTTGCAGCGTCTGATCCATCGTACCGACGAGCAGCGCCAGCACCCACAAAGTGATTCCAAGCGGTACCCAGATCAACAGACCGGTGACAAAGTAGCGTTTCATAAGGTGTAAAACAAATGGGCGGTGTAAACCGCCCAGGTTCAAAGTGTGGGGCGGTTATTTGGGGCTCAGGCTGGTAGCGGTCGGCGTGGCCACAGCGGGTGTCGGCGCGGCCTCTGGTTTCTCGGCGGGTTTATTGCCGCCCTTGAAGTCAGTCGCATACCAGCCGCTGCCCTTGAGTTGAAATCCGGCGGCGCTCAGTTGCTTGACATACTCAGGCTTGCCGCACGACGGGCATACGGTCAACGGCGCGTCGGCAATTTTCAGCATCTCATCCTGCGCAAACCCGCAAGACGCACACTTGTAAACATAGATCGGCATAAATCGCTCCGATAATCAATTAGTTGCGTGATTATACCCTGTACAAAGGGCACAAGGTTCCAAACTAAGGAGCGCTGACAGTCAGGCGGGCGGCGAATCGCCGATTTTCAATGTCCTGTATTTACCAGGCAAGACTCAGGCTGCCGTAAACGCGATGACTGAAGATATTGGTATCACGGAACTCGGTGTAATCTCCGCCCAGATTTTGCCCGACCACCGCCGCTTCCACCCCATGCCCCTGCCATTTCCAGCGGCGTGCCAGACGGGCATCCCAGCGCGTGTATGCCTGCGTAATATCGCCTTCCGACAACCACTTCATCCGCCCGCTGCGGTATGCGCCCGTGCTTGCTGTCCAGCCGTCACCGAATTCGTAACGCGCTAGCAGGCTAAACAGGTTACGCGGCGCAGACTGCGCGATGTCACGATTCAAACCCGGTTCAGACTCAATGAAAACCCGCGCAAACTGCGCGTTGATGCGCAAAGCGCTGGTTGGTTGCCAGCTCGCCTGCACATCGCCGCCCTGTATCTGGAAGCTGCCGTGATTGGTAAACCGGGCGGGGCTGCCAACGCTATCTAGCGTGTCGTAGACCGTATCGCGGAACAGCTTGACATCCCATTGCAAGCCCCAGAGTGCCGAATGCCCGACATAACCAATCTCGCGCGACAGAATGCGCTCGGGGTGTAGCGAAGTTAAAGCCGGGAGGAACACTTGTCGGAGCAATGACCCGGTTGTCGTTGAATACGCCAAGTTGCCTTTCTGCTCAAAGAAAGTAGGTGAGCGATAAGCCTGCGAGACGTTCAGACGCAAGGTATGGCCCGCAGCCAGCGTGTAATTCACCGCAACCCGGGGCGACAGATCGGTGCCGGTGAAATAGTGGTGCTCAAGCATGGCGCCGCCTTGCACTAAAAGATCAGGCCGCGCCCGCCATTCCAGGTTGAAAAAACTGCGGGCCAACGCCCCGTCCAAGCTTTCTGCCGTGTTGAAATAGCGTTTGCTGGTGGCCGATTCAGCCTGCCACTCGGCACCCAGCGACATGCGCCAGTTGGGTGCGAGTCGACGGTTCATCTGGAACTCGATATTGGCTCGGGTTTGCAACAGATCAATCCCCGCCTCCAAAAAAACGCCGGTGCCGATATAGCGCGGCGGCGCTGGACGGCCTTGAGGACAAATCGCGGGTTTGCCTTTGACGGTATCGAAACAGAGTGGCGTGGTGTGCGGCGACTCCAGGTCGTTGCGGCTGTAATACGCCTGCACCATCCATTCATCGTCCGAATTGAAGGCGCGGCGAAACTTGAACTGAACAAACTGCCCAGACGCATCCTGCCGGGTCGGCTCTTCCGGGTGTTGCAGCGCTCCCGCCTGCCAGTCCCCGCTGCTCAGGCCAAACTGGGCGGAGAATTCGTCGGTGGCCGACAGCCGGTAATCAGCGCGGCCATTAAGAATATACGTCCGGGTTTCTTCGTTGATCGCGTCGTCTTTATTGTCGTCCCGCACGTTGATCTCGAAACGGTCGCGCGACTGCGTCGAAAACGTCGTGCGGTAGCGCAAATCATCTTTACTGCCGCCATAGCGCACCGTCGCGCCCGACATACCCTGTTCGCCGAATTGCAGTGAGGCGAAGGCGCCCGGCATCTGCGAGGCATCCTTGGTGATGATGTTGATGACCGCAAAAAAAGCGTTCGCGCCAAAGGTGGCGGCGTTCGGTCCGCGTACCACCTCGATGCGCTCGATATCGTCGACCACCAGCGGCAGTTCGCTCCAGTTAACCGAGCCGTAGGCCGGGTTATAGATCGAACGGCCATCGACCAGCACCTGGAAGCGGCGCGAGAAAGAATCGGCCACGCCGTGATAGCCCACCGCCCAGTTGTTGTCGCGGGTATACGCCACTGAAAAACCCGGAACCAGACGCAGCAGATCAGGAATATCGCGAAAGCCCGATGCGCGGATCATGTCTTGGTCGATGACCGACACTGAAGCGGGCGCGTCGCCGACCGGCTGCGACAGCCGCGAAGCGGAAAGCACCACTGGCACTTCATCCAGGAAATCCGCCTCGCTGATGTCAGCATGCGCAGCACCTGCGGCACACAGCGCCAGCAGTGCGCCCGAGCGGGCAAAGAGGCGAACAAGCCGTCTCACTGCGTCAGAACGGGATGTCGTCTTCCATGTCGTCAAACCCGCTGCCGCTAGCGGGTTTGCTTGCAGCACTGGATGTGGCTGCTGGTTTGCCCGCCGGACGAGACTGCCTGGGCTCGGATTGATCCATTCCGGTATCGCCGCCGCTGCTGGCGCGACCGCCCAGCATTTTCATTTCGTTGGCGACGATCTCGGTGGTGTAACGATCATTGCCGTCTTTGTCCTGCCACTTGCGGGTTTGCAGCTTGCCTTCGATATACACCGAGCTGCCTTTTTTCAGGTATTCCCCGGCAATTTCAGCCAGCCGCCCAAACATGGACACCCGATGCCACTCGGTTTTTTCCTGCTTCTCGCCAGACTTGTCTTTCCAGTTTTCGGTCGTCGCCAGCGTCAGATTGGCGATAGCGTCGCCGCTGGGCATATAGCGGATTTCCGGGTCTTTCCCCAGATTGCCGATCAGCATGACTTTGTTAATTGATGCCATAAAACTCCCCCGTCATTTGGTTATTAAAGCGAATTCTACCGGTTTCAGGCTGTCGCTTGAAAAATCGCTTTGGCACCCGCTTCATCCCAGCCCGCGCGCAACACTTTCAGCATCGCCACGCCCTCTTCCGCCAGCACGGCGGCCTCGACGACACCCGCCACCGCCGCCAGCTGCGTTTTGAGCAAGGCCGCTTGATCACTGTCCATCACGCCGACATTGAACATGCGGGTTCGAATCGCCAGCGGCGCGGTCATCGACAGGCTGGCGATGAGCCACGCCGCCATCAGCACCACGCAGAATTCGAATACCGCAGGAAAGCCGACATGCTGCGCCAGCCAGCCGCCAACGACGCCGCCGGTAAAGAGTCCCAGCGCCTGCGCGGTGTTATACACGCCCATCGCGGTACCTTTGGCCGACACCGGAGCAAGTTTGGAAATGAGCGAAGGCAGACTGGCTTCAAGCAGATTGAACGCGACAAAGTAAAAGAACAGCGCGCCCACGATGCCCCAAAAATGGCTGATCCCGAGCGCCAGCCCGATTTGCGCCGCCAGCATCAGCGCCACGGCGGAGATAAACACCGGCTTCATTTTGCCGCGCTTCTCGCCAACAATAATGGCCGGGATCATCAGCGCAAACGAACCGGCCAGGACTGACAAATACACCCACCAATGCTGATCGGCGGGCAGGCCACTGTTTTTAAGCGCAACCGGCACCACGACAAACATCGCCATTTGCGCCGCATGCAGCGCGAAAATGCCAAAGTCCAGGCGCAGCAATTGCGGATCGCGCAGCACGTCTTTCAGCCGCGCGGGGCTGGCCTCGGTATCGGCGTGAAAGTGCGTGTTGGCAGGGTCTGGAATCCAGTATTTGACGACGACAATCGCGGCCAGCGCGAGCACGCCGGTCAGCGCGAAGATCCCCGGCACGCCAATCAGATGACCCAGCGCCGGCCCCGCCACCAGCGATACGGCAAACGCGATGCCGATGGTCGAACCGATGGTGGCCATGGCTTTGGTGCGCTGTTCTTCGCGCGTGAGGTCGGCCAGCATCGCCGTCACCGCAGCGGAAATCGCGCCTGCGCCCTGCAAGGCGCGCCCGGCGATAGTCCAGTAAATATCAGTGGCAAAGGCGGCGACAAAGCTGCCCAGCGCAAAAACAAGCAAGCCAAAAATAATGACCTTCTTGCGCCCGATGCGGTCGGAAGCCATGCCAAACGGAATCATCAGCGCGGCCTGGGTCAGACCATACATGCCAAGCGTGAGTCCGACCAGGGTGTAGTTGTCGCCACCGGGCAAATGATGCGCATACAGCGCAAACACCGGCAGAATGAGGAACATGCCCAGCATACGCAAGCCAAAAATGGCTGCCAGGCCGGAGGTAGCGCGTTTTTCAGAGCGCGTCATGTTATCGGAAAGTGTAATTTCGGACACGGCGTGGATTACGGCGAAAGCATGAAGTCCGTTATATTAGCAGGTTGCCAATCGCTTCTCTGCGCCCAACTTATCCCAACCTATGGAATACATCCGAGTCCGCGGTGCCCGCACCCACAACCTCAAGAACATTAACCTCGATCTGCCGCGCAACAAGCTGGTGGTGATTACCGGTCTGTCGGGCTCGGGCAAATCCTCGCTCGCGTTTGATACCTTGTATGCGGAAGGCCAGCGCCGTTATGTCGAATCGCTGTCGGCGTATGCGCGGCAGTTTTTGCAGTTGATGGAAAAACCCGATGTGGATCTGATCGAAGGACTGTCGCCGGCGATTTCCATCGAGCAGAAAGCCACCTCGCACAATCCGCGCTCGACCGTCGGCACCGTCACCGAAATCCACGATTACCTGCGGCTGCTGTACGCCCGCGTCGGCGACCCACAGTGCCCGGAACATCACATCACACTCACCGCGCAGACCGTGTCGCAAATGGTCGATAGCGTGCTTGCGCTGCCGGAAGAAACCAGGCTGATGATCCTCGCGCCGCTGATCGTCGGGCGCAAGGGCGAAAATCTGGAGCTGTTTGACGAGTTGAAAGCGCAGGGCTTTGTCCGCGTGCGCGTGGACGGCAAGGTGTGCGAGATCGATGCCGTACCCCGCCTCGACAAGAACAAAAAACACACCATCGAAGTCGTGGTAGACCGGCTGAAAGTGCGCGCGGATGTGAAACAGCGCCTGGCCGAATCCTTCGAGACCGCGCTGCGCCATGCGGATGGGCGCGCGCTTGCGGTGGAAATGGACAGCGGCGCTGAGCATCTGTTTTCGGCCAAATTCGCCTGCCCGATTTGCAGCTATTCGCTGCCAGAACTGGAGCCGCGACTGTTCTCGTTCAATAACCCGATGGGTGCCTGCCCCAAGTGCGACGGCCTTGGCCACATCACGTTTTTTGATCCGGCGCGCGTGGTCGCGTTTCCGCATCTGTCGCTGGCTTCCGGCGCGATCAAGGGCTGGGACAAGCGCAACCAGTTTTTCTACATGATGCTGCAAAGCCTGGCGATGCATTACGGCTTTGACCTCGACCAGACTTACGAAGCCTTGCCCGAACGCATCCGGGAAGTGCTGTTGAACGGCTCTGGCCGCGAGGTCATCGCCTTCCAGCACATCGCCCCGCGCGGCGGCTTGGCCACGCGCGAATATCCCTTCGAGGGCGTGCTCGCCAACATGGAGCGGCGCTATAAAGAATCCGACTCGATGGCAGTGCGCGAGGAGTTGTCGAAATACCAGAACAACAAACCCTGCCCAGTGTGCGGCGGCACGCGGCTGCGCGAAGAAGCGCGCCATGTGATGGTCGGCGGCGTGCCGATTTATCAGGTCAGCGCGATGCCGCTGAAACAGGCGCTGGCGTTTTTTCAGACACTGGTCGTGGAAGGCCACCGCGCCAAAGTCGCGGACAAGATCGTGCAGGAAGTCATCGCCCGCGTCGGCTTTTTGAATAACGTCGGGCTGGATTATCTGTCGCTGGACCGTTCTGCCGACACGCTCTCCGGCGGCGAGTCGCAGCGCATCCGGCTCGCGTCGCAGATCGGTTCGGGTCTGACTGGCGTGATGTACGTGCTGGATGAGCCATCGATTGGGCTGCACCAGCGCGACAATGACCGTTTATTGGCGACGCTGAAACATCTGCGCGACATCGGCAACTCGGTGCTGGTGGTCGAGCACGACGAAGATGCGATCCGCGCCGCCGACTATGTGGTGGACATGGGCCCCGGCGCTGGCGTACACGGCGGCGAAATCGTGGCCGAAGGCACGCCCGAAGAAATCCGCATGAGCGAACATTCGCTGACTGGGCAATATCTGTCGGGGCGGCGCAGCATCGCGCTGCCGAAAAAACGCCGCAAGCCCGACCCGAAACGCATGCTGCAGGTCACGGGTGCGACCGGCAACAATCTTAAAAACGTCACGCTCAATCTGCCGGTTGGACTGTTTGTTTGCGTGACCGGCGTGTCAGGTTCCGGCAAATCCACGCTGATTAACGACACGCTGTACAGCGCGGTGGCGCGGCATTTATACGGCTCATCCGCAGAGCCCGCGCCGCACGGCGAGATTCACGGCCTCGAATTTTTCGACAAGGTCATCAACGTCGATCAGTCGCCCATCGGTCGCACCCCGCGTTCCAACCCCGCCACCTACACCGGCCTGTTCACGCCGATTCGCGAACTGTTCGCGGGCGTGCCCGAAGCGCGCGCGCGCGGCTACGGCCCGGGTCGATTTAGCTTCAATGTCAAAGGCGGCCGCTGCGAAGCCTGCCAGGGCGACGGCGTAATCAAAGTCGAGATGCATTTTTTGCCCGACATTTATGTGCCGTGCGATGTGTGTCACGGTGCGCGCTACAACCGCGAAACGCTGGAAATAAATTACAAGGGCAAGACCATCCGCGACGTGCTGGAAATGACGATTGAGGCCGCCGCCGAATTTTTTGCCGTCGTGCCCGTGGTCAAGAAAAAACTCCAGACCATGCTCGACGTCGGCTTGGGCTACATCCGCCTCGGCCAGTCCGCCACCACGCTCTCCGGCGGCGAAGCCCAGCGCGTCAAACTCTCGCTCGAACTGTCCAAGCGCGACACCGGCCGCACCCTCTACATCCTCGACGAACCCACCACCGGCCTGCACTTCGCCGACATCGACCTGCTGCTGAAAGTGCTGCAACGTCTCTCCGAAGCAGGCAACAGCGTCGTCGTCATCGAACACAATTTGGACGTAATAAAAACTGCCGACTGGCTGATCGACCTGGGGCCAGAAGGGGGCGCGGGCGGCGGGGAAATTCTTGCCGAAGGCACTCCGGAAACCGTGGCCGCCAACAAGGCCAGCCATACCGGGCATTATTTGCAGCCGGTGCTGGCGCGGCGATAGCCATGCAGAAAATCATTATTCTCGCAG
>JAYVLR010000180.1:0-2485 GCA_043759395.1 Thiobacillaceae bacterium | reverse complement strand
GGATTCGAGCATGGGCGCAGACATGGCGGGCGATAAGGGGTGAACAGAGGGCGCATTATAACTGCCGCGATACAGTGAACTTTGCTCGTACACGGCGCGCAATTCGCGCAGCCCCACCAGCAACACCGCAGCCAGCGGCACCGCCAGCAACACACCGACAAAGCCGAACAGCTGGCCGAACGCGGCCAGGACAAAAATGATCGCAACCGGATGCAAACCGACCCGCTCGCCAACCATGCGCGGGGTGATGACGTAACTTTCCAGCAATTGTCCGAGCAGGTACACGCCGCCCACCCAAAGGATATTTTGCAGGTCGCCAAATTGCAGCAGCGCTACGATCAGCGCCAGAATCACGCCCAGCGCAAAACCGAGAAACGGCACAAACGACAATACGCCGGTGATGATGCCGATCGGCAAGGCGTAATCGAGGCCGATCGCCCACAAGGCGATGCCATAGTAAGCCGAGAGCGTCGCCATCACCGCGAGCTGCCCGCGCAGAAATTCGCCTACCACCCGATCCATTTCGCCCGCAACCCTTGTCACAACGGGCAACCAGGGGCGCGGTGCCAGCGCGGCGAGGCGTGCCATCATCGCATCCCAGTCTTTCAGCAGATAAAACATCACCACCGGAATGAGCAGCAGATTGGCCATGATCCCGATCAGCGCCAGCGCGCCGGTTTTAAGCGTGGGCAACCATTCCGCTCCGTTCTGGGTGGCTTTTGCGGTCAGCCAGGTTTTAATCGTTTCCAGGTCGAGCGAAAGATGCAAGCCAAAGCGGTGTTCCAGCCAGGGTAAAAAACGTTCATGCAGCACATCCAGCATGCCGGGCAAACGCGTCGACAACTCGCTGAACTGCCCCTGAAACAGGGGCAGTGCGACCAGCAGCAAAGCGAATAACGCAAGCCCCACGACCGAGATCACCGCAATCGTCGCCATGCTGCGCGACAGGCCAAGACGTTCGAAACGGTCGGCCAGCGGATCAAACATATAGGCCAGCAGCGCAGCCGACAGGAAGGGCGTGAGGATGGGCGCCAGCCAGTAAACCAGGCAAGCTGCAAGCAGCAACAGGGCGAGGGCAAACCAGGGCAGATTATTGAGCCGGTCATCAATTTTTTTCATCTTGACGCTTTCTTTAGGGTTGAGTTTTTTCGGTGACATTGCCGCCTCAATAACACGCCACTTTAATTGTTTATTGATTTGGCCACTGTGGTTCACAAAAGAGACACATGGTGTCGCGTAAGACGGAGAATTGTTCAATCCTTGTAAGTGGCCGAATCAATAAATTGCGGCATGTTTGATTTGAGCGTGTTTAAGCGGAAGGGGCGTGGCAACGCCATAACCGGTAAAATACCGCATTTTCCAGCTTACGGAGTCAGGTTTGTCTTCCATTACTTATAAAGATGCGGGTGTTGATATCGATGCGGGCGATGCGCTGGTCGAGCGCATCAAACCGCATGCCCGCCGCACAATGCGCCCCGAAGTGCTGGCCGGGATCGGCGGCTTTGGCGCGCTGGTCGAGATTTCCAAAAAATTCCGCGAGCCGGTGCTGGTTTCCAGCACTGACGGCGTGGGTACCAAACTCAAGCTGGCGTTTGAACTGAACCGGCACGATACCGTCGGCATCGATCTGGTCGGCATGAGCGTGAACGATATTCTGGTACAGGGCGCCGAACCGCTGTTTTTTCTGGATTACTTCGCCTGCGGCAAGCTCTCGCTCGACACTGCCGAAGCGGTCATCGCAGGCATCGCTACCGGCTGCGAGCAGGCCGGCTGCGCGCTGATTGGCGGCGAAACGGCGGAAATGCCCGGCATGTATCCCGATGGCGAATACGATCTGGCCGGGTTTGCGGTGGGCGTGGTGGAAAAATCGCGCGTGATTGGCGGGCTCGACATCATCCCTGGCGACGTGGTGCTGGGACTGGCATCAAGCGGTGCGCACTCCAACGGCTATTCGCTGATCCGCAAGCTGATCGATATTTCCGGCATCGGCCTCAAGTCGGATTTTCACGGCAAACCGTTTGCCGATGCGGTGATGGCGCCGACGCGTATTTACGTCAAACCGGTTCTGTCCCTGATCGAAAAACTGACGGTAAAAGGCATGGCGCACATCACCGGCGGCGGCATCACCGGCAATTTGCCACGCTGTTTGCCGGACACGGTCGCGGCGCGTATCGATCAAAAAGCCTGGAGCCGCGCACCCATTTTTGACTGGCTGCGTCAGGCGGGCGATGTGACTGAAGCAGAAATGCTGCGCACTTTCAATTGCGGCATTGGCCTGTGCGTGGTGGTGAGCGCTGCGGATGCGGATGCGGCAATCGGCCACCTCAGCACCCACGGCGAAACGGTGTGGAAAATCGGCGAGATCGTTGCGCGGGCGAGCGGCGCAGAACAGGTTCTGTATTCGTGAGCTGCCGTGTCGTCGTGCTCTTGTCCGGGCGCGGCAGCAATTTTGAAGCGATTGTTGCGGCGCGTCTGCCCATCGAAA
>JAYVLR010000179.1:0-7019 GCA_043759395.1 Thiobacillaceae bacterium | reverse complement strand
GGGCATCCAGATCGTCGTCGCCAGCGGCGCCGCCAGCCTGGGCGAGGTCAGTGCACCGGAAGGCGTATTTCTGGAGCAATACATCAACACCGATGCCCTGCTGCCGCATTGCGATCTGGTCTGCTGCCACGGCGGCAATGGCACCCTGTATCAAGCCCTGGGACATGGCCTGCCCTGCGTGGTCGTCGCCACCCATGCCGAGCAGCATTACGGCGGCAAGCGCATCCAGGAACTGGGGCTGGGGCGAAGCCTCACCCTCAAGCAATTAAAGCGATCCGGCATGGGAAAACTGGTCGATGCCGTGCAGCAGGTGCTTGCCACGCCAGCCTACCGGGAGCGGGCAGTAGCGTTCTCGAAACACCTCAAAAGCCGAGGCAGCGCAGTGCGGGCGGCCGACGCAATCGAGCAGACCTTCCAGTAAACGCTCACCACGCAACTTCCGGTTGACCCTGGAATAAAAAAAGCGCAGCCGAAGCCGCGCTTTTGGGTCGGACAACAATCGTTTTAGGCGAGCTTCTTGTTGCGCCGAGCCGACATGCCCATGCCCAAAAGTCCGATGCCGAGCAGAGCCAGCATGCCAGGTTCCGGCACACGACGCGTGTTGAGCGTCGAGGTCACCGCATTGAGCCCAAGAGTCCAAGTACCGGCGGTGAGGCCTGTGATATTGAGGCTGTACAAGCCAAATCCCCGCACCAAAGGCGTAAAGCTATGATCATCCGTGCCATTGGCTGAGACCTGCACATTGCGATTCAAATTTTCCGCATCAACCTCGGTGCCGCAGACCGGGCCGCCGGCAGCGAGACAATCAATAGCGGCTCCGGTCGGTGCCCAGCCTACCGAAGCGACCCCCCCTCCGGCTGCGGTCCGCGAAAGCGTAAAGCCCACATTCAGGTTCGCCAGCGCGTTGTACAGCCCAGCCGGTTCGCCGGCAATTTGAGCCCTCATGTCCGGGTCCGCAGCGAAGCTCAAGGTCAGATCACCCAGGGCGGTCGTGGTAAACGTAAAGACAAAGCCCGTGGTGGATTTGATCTCGGCCTGGGATGATGCAGAGCCGTTGCTAGTCAGGTTGGATTCGGCGATCTGATGAGTGTCAGTGCCGCCGGCGTTCAACGTCAGTTCCGAGGAAGTAATGACCGAATCGGAACTGGCATAATTGCCGCCGGTACCCAGGAGCACGAGCGTGTCGCCAGCACCTACACTGTTATTGACGCGTACAGCCCCCACGCTGGCCGGGAGCGCATCCAGCACCGGGGTTGCCAGACTGCCCCCGATGCCGCAGTCATTGCCCGTGCCGCCCGGGCCAGGGGCGCCGGAGCAGGTGGCCGTCGTAATGGTGGGCACGCCATTCAGCGTCGCCGTGTTGGTGAGGTTGAAACTGAAGCTGTTGATGGTAGCGCCCGCCGCTGGGGTAATACCGATTGTCAAATTCTCAATACTCAGGCTGGACACGGCATACACATAAGCCGCCGCCTGCCCGGACGCACCCATGGCCAATGCAGCGGTTACGGCGGCTGCCAGGGTTGAATGTTTGATGTTCATGTTTCTCTCCTTGGTTGGATATTTGAATTCTGGCTACACCCGGGTTGCCCCGCCTGAAACCACCTTGCTGCTTTGTGCTAAACAATAAGCAACGGCCGTGCCAAGATAATATTGTTCAATTAATACAATATGTTACTATTTATTCATGACTTTCTGCAGGTTTTAAGCACCCGGAGTGTAAAGTTTTCCGACAGTCGAATGCGTCCCATTGCAAGCCTGGATGGCTTCGCTTCGCGCGCAATGGCGCGGCGTCTGTTGGCGGCGTCTGTTGGCGGCATCCGATAATACAGGCTGCGTAATACAGGCTGCGCGGAAGGTTCCTGTGCCGGGGCTGTTTTCCGGTTCGTGTCTTTGGTCCCGGCCGGCTGTAAAGTTATCCGACACCCCTCTTTGCGGGGTTATTTGAGGCGCTTGGCCGGCACGCCGCCCCAGACTTCATGCGGGCCGATATGGGTGTCTTTCAGTACCAGGGCGCCGGCCGAGACGATGGCGCCGTCGCCAATCTGGACGCCGGACATGACGACGGCGGTGGCGCCGATGGTGACGTTATCGCCCACCCGGATGCGCGAGAGGGCGAAATGCCTGCCCTCGATGGCGTGACAGAACAGCACGGCATCGTGGCCGATGATGCAGTTGGCGCCGAACTCGGTGAGCGAGGGGTCGAGCAGGGTGCCTGCACTGTAGGTATTGGCGCCCATCTTGGCGCCAAGCGCCTGATAGACCAGCCGCATCAACGGCACCGGCAGGAAATGGGTGCGAATCAGGCTGTTGAACAGCATGAGGTAAAACAGGATGTTGACCTGGGCGGCAAATTCCTCGCGCGAGCCTTCGGCGAGATCGCCTTCCTGCAGCGGCATGAAGTGCAGAAACAGCCGGTACACGGCAAAGGCGTAGAGGTAAACGAACACGACGGCGCCGATCACAATGGTCACACCTCGAAAATCGCCCAGCGGCAGGATGCCGAGAAGCCCGTATGCCGTGCCGATCCCCAGCGTCAGGATAACGCCGAACATCAGCAGAAACAGGCTGATTTGCTGCCCCGATATTTTTCGCATTGCGCTTATTCTCCTGACTTGATAGGGTTAACCCACAACTTTCATAACAAATTCCCGAAAGCGCTGGCCAGCATCGACCTGCCTGAAACGCTCGCCTGCCTGAGCGGCTGCCTGGGCGTAGGCGGGTGTGTCGAGCAGCGTCTGGACGATCGCTTTCAGTTGCTGCGGGCGGACCCGCGCGGCCCTTAGCGACACACCCGCGCCCAGGCGTTCGATGGCGTTCATGTTGAGCAGTTGATCCATATTGGAGCAGATGCCCAGGATGGGTACACCGAAGGCAAGGGCCTGGTAGGTGGTGAGGCTGCCGCCATTGCAGATGACCATACTGGCACGTTGCGCGGCAGATGCCAGCGGCAAATAATCGGCCACGAAAGCATTGGCGGGCACATCGGCAAGGCAGATTTTGCCCGCAGTGGCGGCGATAACGGTGAGCGGCAGTTCGGCCATGGCGGACAGGGCCATTGGCAACAAATCAGCCCGGCCCGAGCTGCCCAGGGTAAGCAATACCACGGGCTTGTCTTGCGGCAGGCGGCCCCACCATTCCGGCAGGGACACCCGGGCAGACCAGAGCGGCGAGCCAAGATGGCGGTGGTTGGCAGGCAACGGCCGCGTGGGCACCAACTCGGGTACATCGGCATAGAGGGTGTAATCGCCCCAGGTGTAGGCAGTTCTCAAATCGTGCCCCAGCGGCGGCTGCCCGTAGCGGCGGCGGACCTGATTGAGCGGGCGGGCGTGCAGGGCGAAAGCGATGGGGCGCGCCAAGTTGAACAGTTTTTGCGCGAGGAACACACCCAGAATCCGGGTCATGGGCAGGTCAGGCACTGGGTAGGTGATATCCGCGTAGGGACTCCAGTATGCATTGACCAGAGCGGCGTATGGAATTTGGCGCAAGGGTGCGCTCACAGCCAAGGACAACCTGAAGTCCCCCACCACCAGATCAGGTTTGATGCGGTCGAGTAGCGCCAGGTCGTCTTCGACATATTGGCTGAGCGTTGCGGCGTTATATAACGGCTTACCGCGGGAGAGAGCTTGAGCGAATTGGGCAGAGGGAATGGAACGGAGGGGATGGAAGGCGCAACCCAGCGGCGCTTCCAAATGCACATATCGCGGATCGGAAGCGATCACAACTTCATATTTGTTGCCGTCAAGCGCTTTCGCGAGAGTTACAATCCGAGCGAAATGGGCCAAAGTGACCGCTTCTGCAACCAGAAGAATGACCGGCTTGTTTCGAGCTTGCATTACACTCACTCGCAAGAAAGCAAAACCATAGCACAGTATGATGTTTATCATGAGTCATTGCGCGTATCTGGTGCCCCATGCGACCCCATTACAGCGATCATTACACGTTACAAGGTCACAGATTCACGTTAATCCAAGGACATGGCTAACCTATTGATCGCAGCGCGCAATCTCACCCGCAACCGGCGACGCGCCCTGATGGCCCTGCTGACAGTCGGCATGGCGGTCATTGCTTTGGTGCTCGCCGATGGATTTGCACAGTGGATTTTCTGGGCTATGCGGGAAGGGACAATCCAGTCCCAACTGGGTCATATCCAAGTAGTACGGTCGGGTTACGCCCGCGCGGGTGCGGCCGATCCCTTTGCTTATATCATTCCCCAACAAGGAGTCGAACGCCAGGCCATCGAGCAAATACCGGGCGTTAAACTTGCAGCCCCGCGGTTATCAGTGGCTGGACTTATCAGCCACGGTGAAACCACGGTGTCCTTCATTGCCGATGGGATTGATCCGGTCAAAGAGTCGGAGCTTAGCAAGGCATTCCGCATCGTCAAAGGCCGCGGTCTATCTGACGCGCAGGGGCAGGAGGTAGTTCTGGGCCGTGGCCTGGCGCGTAATCTGGGGGTGGAGCCGGGCGATACAGTGGCGCTCCTTTCCAATACAGCAAACGGTGGAATCAACGCGGTAGAAGCGAAGGTCGCAGGGATTTTCATCAGCGCCAACCAGACCTATGACGATTCCGCATTGCGGCTACCTTTGGGCTTAGCGCAGTCGTTACTACGCGTGGACGGCACGCATATGTGGCTGGTGCTGCTGGAAAAGACCGAACGCACTGACGACTATCTGGGCCAGTTCCGCAAACGATTCCCGGAAAAATCTCATCATCTAGAATTCGTCCCCTGGTATGAACGCGCCGATTTCTACAACAAAACGGTTGCATTGTTCTCGCAACAGATGAATGTCCTGCGCGCCATTATTGCGGTCATCATTGTGCTGAGTATTTCCAACATGCTGGTAATGAATGTATTAGAACGTACTGGCGAAATCGGCACCCTGTTAGCAGTCGGCTTTCGGCGCGGCAAAATCCTGCGACTTTTTGCGTTGGAGGGCCTTTTGCTGGGATTGATTGGTGGAGCGGGAGGGGTATTAATCGGTTATGGGCTCGCCGAACTTATCTCTGCCATCGGTATCCCAATGCCCCCCCCGCCTGGGATGGAGGAGGGTTACACCGGCGAAATCCGCGCCACCTGGCCCGTGCTTGCTAACGCGTTTGCCATCGCTTTCGTCACCACCACGCTGGCCGGGCTTTACCCGGCCTGGAAATCGTCGCGCCTGAACATCATCAATGCCTTACGGCACAACATCTAGCCAAATGTTTAAGCTCGCCTTCCGCAACATTTTTCGTAACCGTTTACGTACGGCGTTGACACTAGCCGCGATCACTAGCGGCGTGGCGGCAATCATCGTTAGCGGCGGATTTGTCGAGGACGTGTTTGTACAATTGCGCGAGTCCACCATCCATTCGCGTCTCGGTCATGTGCAGATTTACCGCGCGGGCTATCTGGATTATGGTCGGCGCAATCCCATGCGCTATCTGATTGAGCGACCGCAGCCGCTCATCGATCAAGTGCGCTCTATCCCCCACGTGCAGGCGGTGATGACTCGGGTGAACTTCTCCGGGCTAGCCAACAATGGCCGCGCCGATCTCCCCATCATCGGCGAGGGCGTGGAGGCAAATAAGGAAGCCCGCCTGGGAACAGCCATGATTTTTATCGCCGGTCACACTTTGCGCGATACGGATCCATTTGGTGTTATCGTCGGCGAAGGTGTCGCTACCGCGTTGCAACTCAAGCTTGGCAGCCCGCTCAACCTAACTGTAAACACCCCGCAAGGGGCGCTCAATTCCCTCGAGTTCACGGTAACAGGGATTTTCCGCAGTTTTTCCAAAGATTACGATGACCGCGCCGTGCGTATTGCACAAACAGCCGCGCATGAATTGCTCTACAACTCCGCCATCCATAGCGTGGTGGTAGCACTCGACGATACGGCCCACACCGACGCAGTGGTGAGCCAGCTCAAAAACCGGCTCGACAAACTCGGTTACGAAGTGAAGTCCTGGCAGGAACTCGCTGAGTTCTATAACAAAACCGTAGCGCTCTACAAGCGACAGTTTGGCGCGCTGCAATTTATTATTCTAATCATGTTGGTGCTAAGCGTGGCGAGCACCGTCAACATGGTGGTGTATGAGCGTACGGGCGAATTCGGTACTCTGCTGGCACTGGGATTGAAACAGCGGCAGATATTCCGTCTGGTGTTACTGGAAAACACCATATTGGGGTTGGTGGGGGGAATATTGGGGGTAGCCGTCGGTTTGGGGCTGGCCATTGTAATTTCAGAGATCGGTTTGCCCATGCCTCCACCCCCCGGTTCCAACGCTGCCTACACCGCAAGCATCCGCATCGTACCGTGGATACTGGCTGCAGCTGCCCTGACCGGCGCGACTGCAGCCGCCCTAGCGTCGCTGCTTCCTGGACGACGCGCTTCCCGGCTCGCGGTGGTTGATGCGCTACGCCATAACATTTAACCAGGCCGTTCGTTCACTCGCCTACAAATGACTCAACGACTCAGCTTCTTTAGATAATCTTTGGTAAAAACTTTGTCAGGGAGATCGCGTAGCACCAGATTGCTATATACAAGCTCGGAGCGATGGCCTTTCTTCAAAGCGTCTTCGATGATTAACCGCGTGGGGCGTATTTCCTCACCTAGAGACTGAAAATCTTGGTAATACGCGGTTTTAAGCATCCTCCCCGACACGGCATAAAATTCAGCTTTATGCGGCCGGGCATTTTTTACGTTGATCCAGTAAAGAACTTTGCGGTATGTAACCCAGTTATCGACCGCGTCAAGTTGGAGTACGTTATACATTTCTCCGTCTAACTTTTCTTTGCGCAGGATTTTCGGCTCGTAATCCCCCCCAAAATTGGCGCGCGCCAGGTCGCCATTAGCTACCTGGCCGGTCAGCCGTTGCGACAGCGGCAGACGGATCGGTTGCGAAAGATTAGGCAAAAAGGCCCACAAATCGTGATTGCGCATCAGCAAAATCTGATTCCGATCCACTGCGGGCGCAGTGGTTTGCACCAGCGTCTGGCTGTTGCCCTTGGACAGAATGCGATACGCGCGCTCGTCGGG
>JAYVLR010000178.1:0-3283 GCA_043759395.1 Thiobacillaceae bacterium | reverse complement strand
CGCGGCGCGCGACACGCAAGCTTATTTCTTTTTGGCAGGCTTGCCGGGGGCACGCGCTTTTTGAGCTTTGGCGATGAGCTGGTCGAGTACTTCAAACAGGCGCGGCTCTGAGCCGGCCATGGTTTCGGACGTGACATAGCGACCGTCCACGACAAAGCTCGGCACGCCTTTCAGATCATAGGCGCGGGCGAGCATTCCGCCTTGCATCGCTTTTGACTGGGTGGAAAATGATTGGTAAGCGGCCTGGAATTTAGCGCGATCCACACCTTGCTTGGCAATCCAGTCCATCAGCACGGCCTCATTGTTGAGGTCGAGGTTGTCGCGGTGATACGCGGCGAATACTTTGTCGTGCAGCTTGTCTGCACCGACAGCCCGCAAGGCATAAAATATTTTTGCGCCGGGCAGCCAGGAGTCGTTAAACACGGCGGGAATGCGCTTGATCTGGATGTCCTTGGGCAGCTTTGCAAGCCAGATATTGAGCGCCGGTTCGAGCTTGTAGCAGTGCGGGCAGCGATACCAGAAAAACTCCATGACTTCGATTTTCTTGCCGGCGGGGACGGCATGCGGCACTTTCTGGGTGAGGTATTCCAAGTCTTCGACTGGCGGCGCGACAACGGCGTGGGCGGCAACAGACAGCGTGGCGGCGGCAAATAGCGCCAAAACTCGATTCAGCATTTAGTGGGTCTCCTGGGGTTGGGGCGATTCTTTGACAAGGTCGGTTGCGATATTGTTCTGTACCAGTAGCGCGCGGGTGGTGTTCACTGCGTCCATTGCGGCAAAGGGCCCGACGCGAACCCGATGGAAAACGCCTTTGTCGGCAAGCTCGCTGGTCTGGATTTGAGCTTCTACGCCCAGCAGCGCCAAGCGCGCTTTGAGGTTGTCGGCATCAGCCGCATTCTGGAATGCGCCTGCCTGCAAATAGTAGCGGGGCTGATTGGGCGCAGCGTCTTTTTGATTGGGCGTGGTGGCGGGCGTGTCGCCTGGCAATACTTTGTAAAAATCAAAGCTGGGCGCAGTTTCAGGCGGCGGCGCGGGATGGGCGGGCTTGGCGCTTGCGGGTTGGGCAACAGGTTCGACAGACTTGAACGGGTTGCTGCCTTTCACCCAAAGTGCGACCCCGACTGCAAGCGCGAGACCCGCCACCAGGCCAATCAGCAGGCCGCTGAAAATGGGATGGCCGTGACGGCGGTTGGGCTGATTTTTGGGGGAAGGTTTTGGCATAGGACTACATTTTCTCCGGGGCAGACACGCCAAGCAAGCTTAAGCCGTTGACAAGGGTTTGTTGAATGGCGGAAGCCAGCGCCAGCCGTGCCTGTTTCAGTGCGGCATCTTCAACCAGAAACTTCTCGGCGTTGTACCAGGAATGAAAGTCGCCCGCCAAGTCCTTCAGATAGTACGCGACCAGATGCGGCGACAGCTCGCGAGCGGCTTGCGCCACGGTGTCCGGGTAGTCCGCCAGCCGCTTCATTAGCGTCACTTCATGCGGACTGACGAGCAGGCTCAAGTCGGCCTCGGCCAACCGGGCTTTATCGCCCGCCCATTCATTGAACACGCTGCACAGGCGTGCATGCGCATACTGAACGTAGAACACCGGGTTATCGTTATTCTTGGCCAGCGCCAGATCAATATCAAATACGTATTCAGTATCGGCCTTGCGACTGATGAGAAAAAAGCGCACGGCATCTTTGCTGGTCCATTCGATCAAGTCGCGCAGGGTTACATAACTGCCAGCGCGCTTGGAAATTTTGATTTCTTCACCGCCGCGCATCACCCGGATCATCGTGTGCAGCAAATAATCCGGATAGCCTGGCGGAATGCCGGCATCGGCGGCTTGCAGCCCCGCTCTGACGCGTGCAATCGTGCCATGGTGGTCGGTGCCCTGGATGTTGATCGCACGGGTGTAGCCGCGCTCCCATTTGGCCAGATGGTAGGCCACGTCCGGCACAAAATACGTATAACTGCCGTCGGTTTTCCGCATCACCCGGTCTTTGTCGTCGCCGTAGTCGGTGGTTTTCAGCCATAGCGCGCCGTCGTGCCCGTAGGTTTTGCCCGCCGCCTGCAAGCGGCTGACTGCGGACTCAACCTTGCCGCTGCTATACAAGCTGGATTCGAGATAGTAATTGTCGAATCGCACCTGAAAAGCCCGCAAATCCTGATCTTGTTCGTGCCGCAAATACGCCACTGCAAACTGGCGAATTGAATCCAGATCGTTCACGTCGCCCGACGCGGTGTATTCGCGGTCGTCAGACTTGACCGTTTTTTTGGCCAAAAAATCAGCGGCAATTTCTGCGATGTAATCGCCGTTGTACGCAGCTTCCGGCCAGTCTGCATCGCCGGGTTTCAAGCCGCGTAAACGGCACTGCGTACTGTTCGCCAGGGTCTGAATCTGCACCCCCGCATCGTTGTAATAAAACTCGCGGCACACCTGCCAGCCCTGCGTGGCATACAGATTGCAAATTGCGTCGCCCAGTGCGGCCTGGCGGCCATGCCCCACGTGCAAAGGCCCGGTCGGATTGGCCGAGACAAATTCCACCAGCACCTTGTTGCCTGCGCCAGAAGCATTACAGCCGAACATCGTTCCTGCTGCGCGCACCTGCGCCACAATCCCGTTCCAGGCGGCGGGTTCAAGATAAAAATTGATAAACCCCGCGCCTGCGATTTCCGCTTTTGCGATTAGCGTTGAGGCAGGCAGCGCATCCAGAATCGCCTGCGCCAGCTCGCGCGGGTTGCGGCGTAAAGGTTTGGCGAGCTGCATCGCCGCATTGCTGGACAGGTCGCCGTGCGCTGCAATCTTGGGGCGTTCGAGGTCGAGATTGACCGTGGCGCCGGGTGCTACCTGGGCAACGGCGTGCGCAAGCAAAGCGGCGATCTGGTCTTTGAGATGGACGGTGTTTGACATGGTTGTACGGGCGAATCGAGCGGCGATTATAAGCGCGCCAAACGGAGCTTCAAAATTCCAGCGGGTCAATATCGAGCGACCAGCGCGCTACGCGCGGTTTTATCGAGGCGAATTGCGGCCGCCACTGCGATAAAAACTGCTGCAATGCCAGGCGCGAGGTGGATTGAATCAGAAGCTGGGCGCGCTCAAGACCGGCGACCCGTGCCATGGGCGCGGGGGTGGGGTCGAAGACGATGACTTTTTCGTTCGCGCGGGCGCACTGCACGGCGCTTCTCAAGAAAGCCATTGCGGCGTTCATGTGTGGCGCTTCGGCACGCAACAGTGCTTGCCGGGTAAAGGGTGGCAGATCGAGTTTTTTGCGCTCGGCCAGCAGGTCGTGGGCAA
>JAYVLR010000177.1:0-2072 GCA_043759395.1 Thiobacillaceae bacterium | reverse complement strand
CAACGGTTTTCAACTGGCGGTGGCGACCGGTAAAAACCGTGCGGGGCTGGAGCGTGCGTTTGCCAGCAGCGGCCTGGGCGATGCGTTTTTGACCACGCGCACTGCCGACCAAACCTATTCCAAACCGCACCCGGCGATGGTGCTGGAGATTATCGACGAACTCGGGGCTGACCCTGCGCGCACGCTGGTGATCGGTGACACTGGCCATGATTTGCTGATGGCAGCCAACGCGGGCGTGGCGAGCCTCGGCGTGACTTACGGCGCACATGAAGCAGCTGACTTGCTGCCGCATGCGCCGCTGGCTTTAATCGACAGTTTTCACGAGGTGCATGCATGGCTGACGGTGAACGCCTGATTTGTGCCGCCGATGCGGTGCGGGAACAAGGTAGCGGTGTGCGTTTTGAAGTCGGTCACGGCGAGCTCAAGCACAATGCTTTTGTCGTCCGCTTCGAAGGCGCACCGCGTGCCTTCCTTAATCAATGCGGGCACGTGCCGGTCGAACTCGACTGGCAGGAAGGCGAGTTCTTCGACACCACCCGGTTATACTTGATCTGTTCCACCCACGGTGCGCTGTATGACCCGGTCAGCGGGCGTTGCATCAGCGGACGCTGCGCCGGGCGCGGCCTGGTGGCGCTGCCGGTGAACGAACATAACGGCAATATTTATCTAAGAGAATCTGAAAGCAATCATGAGTGAACCAAACTGGGAACGCGACGTTCTCGAAAAACTGGCCCTGTCCGCAGTACAGGAACAGCGCCGCACCCGGCGCTGGGGCATTCTCTTCAAGGCGCTGGGGTTTCTTTACCTGTCCTTTGTGCTGTTCATGATTTCGGGCTGGTTCGATCCTAACGATGTGAACAAGATGGGCAAACACACCGCGCTGATTGATTTGCAGGGCGAGATCGCGTCGGATAAAGCCAATGCCGACATGATGATTAGCGGTTTGAAAGACGCGTTTGACAACAAGAACACCAAAGGCGTCATCATGCGCATCAACAGCCCCGGTGGCAGCCCGGTGCAAGCGGGGCAGATCAACGACGAAATCCATCGTCAGCGGGCGTTGCATCCCACAATTCCGTTCTATGTTGTGGTCGACGACATCTGCGCCTCCGGCGGCTATTACATCGCCGTGGCCGCTGACAAAATCTACGTCGATAAAGCGAGTCTGGTCGGCTCCATTGGCGTGCGGATGGACGGCTTTGGCTTCACAAAAACCATGGACAAACTCGGTGTCGAGCGTCGCCTGATTACCGCCGGCGTAAACAAAGGTTTTCTCGACCCGTTTTCTCCGGCTGATCCTAAACAAGCAGCCTACGCCCACCAAATGCTTGAAGAAATCCACGGGCAGTTCATCCGGGTGGTGCGTCAGGGGCGCGGCAAACGCCTGAAAGAAACGCCTGACACCTTCAGCGGTTTGGTCTGGAGTGGTGCCAAGAGCGTCGAACTGGGTTTGGCCGACGGCTTTGGCACGGTTGAATCCGTCGCCCGTGACGTAATCAAGGCGGAAGAGATCGTCGATTTCACGCCACACGAAGGTCTGGCGGATCGTCTCGCTGGTAAGCTCGGCGTAGTCATGGCAAACATCCTCAACCCCGTAGCGCAGTCGGGCGTAAAACTGCATTGAGCAGTGATTACCAGCCCATCCCATGCATCCAGCACGAGCGACTGGAGTTTGCCGCACTCAAGCGGCAATGGCTGGAGCTGACCGTGACGGCGGGTGATTGCGCCGGGCATCAGCGGCTGTTGCCGTTGGATGTGTACACGCGCGACGGTGCGGAATGGCTGGTGGCTGAAACTGAATCGGGTGAGACGGTGACGCTGCGGCTGGATTGGTTTGAATTTTGAACATTGCTGTTTTTGAAAAATATGCAGACTGGAAATATGATAATGAAAGACCTCGAGGCCCTTCGAGGCCTGCTCAGCGTATCCGAATCGCGCGTCTGCCAGTTGCATTCGCAAGCGGTCGCGCGGTTGAGGGCGCAGCTTAAGGTTTGGAAAGAGTAGGGATTTGTTTGCTTCTATGGCCGAGACCTTTGCATGATTGAGGTTCGGCTGGCCGGGGGTTGCCCGGC
>JAYVLR010000176.1:0-5740 GCA_043759395.1 Thiobacillaceae bacterium | reverse complement strand
ACCTGGGCATGCAGCGTCTGTTGGAAACCGCGCGGCAGATCGCCGCCACCGATTGCAGCGTGGTGATCCACGGCGAATCCGGTACTGGCAAGGAATTGTTGGCGCGATTCATTCAACAAAACAGCCGCCGCGTGCAAGCGCCGTTCATCGCCTTCAACTGCGGCGCGATGAGCGAAGACCTCGCCGCCAGCGAGCTGTTCGGCTACGAGAAAGGCGCGTTCACCGGCGCACAAGCGAGAAAAATCGGCCTGATTGAAGCGGCAGATGGCGGCACGCTGTTCCTCGACGAAGTGGCCGAGTTGCCGCTCCTGATGCAAGTAAAATTGCTGCGCGTGTTGCAGGAACGCGAAGTGCTGCGCGTTGGCGCGGTCGAGCCGGTCAAGGTCGATGTGCGCGTGGTCGCCGCCAGCAACCGCGACCTCAAAGTCGCCGTCGATGATGGCCAGATGCGTGCCGACCTGTATTTCCGCCTCAATGTGGTTACCTTCACCCTGCCGCCGCTGCGCGAACGGCGCGACGACATTCCGCTGCTGGCCTATTACCTGCTGCGCAAATACGCCGCGCTGATGGATCGGGACGTGCATGAAATCACGCCGGGGGCGATGCAGCGCCTCACTGAATACGATTACCCCGGCAATGTGCGCGAACTGTCCAACTTCATCGAACGCGGCGTGGCGCTCTCGCAAGATGACAGTTTGGGAGTCGAGCACCTGCCGCAACACCTGGGCGCGCTCACCGTGCGCGTATTCAAGCCACAGATGGCCGCTGCCCCCACCACGCTGGAAGCGCAGGAAACCGAGCATATTTTGCATGTGCTGAAACTGGCCGACGGCAACCGCAGCGAAGCGGCACGCATGTTGGGAATTGATCGGGTATCCCTGTGGCGCAAGCTGAAAAAGCTGGGCATGGACGCGAAGTAGAAAACCACACCGCCTAATGAACGAAGGCCGACAGTACGTCGGCCTTCGTTCATTTCGGCACGACCGTCAGCGGTTCAGATCGCTTCGTGCAAATACGCATTGATCGTCTGAATGACCGCATCGGCCTTGATGACCAGCCCAAGATCGATCATTTCCGAACCCATTACCATCGGCTGGTTGTTGGCCGGGGCAGGGGCCGCCACCAAATGGTTGGCTTCTTCGCGGAAAAACACCGCCGCCACCACGCCGGCGAACAGGAATTTGCGTCCGCCGCCGTTGTGCGCGGGGCGCAAGTTGTCCGGCTGGTAGACGAACACCGGGCTGCCGCTGGAGCCGGGATAGACCGCAGCGTCGATCAGAAACTCTTGCCGGCCTTCGAAATCCAGCGCCATGGGCGTGGCCGTCGTGCCGCGCCGCATAATGGGCATGAGGTTGACCTGATCCCACACGCCGCTGGGATAACCGACAAACACGACTTCTTCCAGCGCGTCGAGCGCGCGCAGAGCGGATGCATCTGGTGCCAGACGGCTGTCGATGGCGTGGTAATAAAGCTCCGCGCCTTGTTCGCGCGCCGCTTGTTCCAGCGGGCGCAACGGGATAATGGCAAGATCGACTTCGGGGTTGGGGTGCAAAAACCAGGCGTGGGAAAAGTCGTTGATGTTGATCTGGAAACGCTCGCCAAAAGCGGGCTGGCCGTGCTTTTTCTGCGTAAACACCAGGCCGCCGCTACGCACACCTTCGACCAGATGGCGGTTGGTGACGACGAAGTTCTGGCTGCTGTTGCCCGCCGTGTGGCTAACAATAAAAGCTGTGCCAGAGCCTTCGCTGCCGTCGTCCAGCACCGTATCGACGCGGATGGTGTTAAACAGCAGCTTTTTGGTGATGGAGTTGATTTCCACAATAATCCAATCAGGCCGCAGCCGGTTTTACCGGGCAGAATAAATCTTCATGCGCCGCGTCACCGAGGCGCTCGTAAATCGCGGCAATGGCCTGGTCTTCGGTGGCAAAAATATTGGCCTGGGTAATCACGTCAAACAAGCCGGTCTGGCGCATCACGTCGAGCACCTGTTTTTTCAGGCCGGAGAACACCAGGGTCACGCCCGCCGCTTTCAGCCGGTCAATCAGGTGATGCACTACCTCTTCGCCGGAGGCGTCGATCTGGTTGATCGCGTCGCCCACGATCAGCACATATCTGGCCTTGGGACGATCGGCCAGTGCTTCCAGCACCGCATCTTCAAAGTAGGACACGTTGGCGAAATACAGCGAGCCGTCGTAGCGCATGGCCATGATGTGCTCGCTGGTGGGCAAATCCGGATTGACCTTGATGTCGCGCAGCGTGCCATCGGTATGGCGACCCAGCAACGCCACGCGCGGTTTCATGGTGCGCAGCAGGAACAGCACAATCGCCAGCCCCGCGCCAATCATAATGCCCATGTCCAGATGCGGCGCGAACAGGATGGTGGCGACGAAGGTGATAATGGAGGCGATGCCGTCGTGCTTGTGCGCCGCAAAGGCGTGTTTGACCGCCTCGATATTGACCAGACCGCCCACCGCCATGATGATGATCGCCGCCAGCACCGCCTGCGGCAGGTGGTAGAGCAGCGGGGTCAAAAACAGCAGCGTGACCATCACCACCAGCGCGGTAAACACGGATGACAGGCCGGAGGTCGCGCCCATATTGGCATTCACTGCCGTGCGCGAGAATGACCCGGACGACGGATAGGCCTGCGAAAAGCTGCCGACAATATTGGCCAATCCCTGGCCGATCAGCTCCTGGTTGGGGTCGATGCGCTGGCGGGTTTTGGCGGCCACCGCCTTGGCAATGGAAATCGCTTCCATAAAGCCCACCAGCGAGATCACCAGCGCGGCAGAGAGCAGCGCGCCGAGCTTGTCCATGTCGAACGCGGGCACGGAAAACGGCGGCAAACCTTCCGGCACGCTACCCACCACTTCGCCGCCGCCGACCAGCTTGAACTCGCCTTTGGGGGTGACTTTTCGGATGCGGTAAACCGTCTCATCCAACTTGTCGCCGGCGGTAGCTTTGCCGACAGCAAACACCGCCACGGTTTTTCCCGCCTCGTCCACCTGACGCACCACCGGCGTGTGTCGCATCGCCTTGCGCAGTTTGCTGGAAATTTCTTCGGCATCTTTCAGCGCCAGCCGCGTCAGCGCCACGTCGGCATCGAGCTTCACCGCATCAATACTTTCATGCCCGCCGGATTTGATCGCCGCACTCAGCGCCTCGTTTTTGGCGGCGATATCCGCATTCAGGCGATCCACTCCGGTTACGGCAGCAATCACTTTTTCGACCTGTGCACGCAGTTCCGGATCGGCCACCTTATCCACACTGCCGCTGGAGTTTTTCTCGAACCCGACCGCCCAGGAAATCACTGTGGTCAGCACCACCGCGATCAGCACGCCGGGCAGTTTGGGCGCATATTTTTTCAGCGCCCACATCAGCGCCGTCGCGCCGATGCCCATCGCCAGAGTCGGCAAGTGCGTGTCGCCCACTTGCTTGAACACGCCGATGATGTCGTTGATAAAGGACTCGGTGCGCGACATCGGCACGCCCAGCACCTTGGAAAGCTGCGACAGCCCGATGATGATGGCCGCAGCGTTGGTAAAGCCGACGATGACCGGATGCGACAGGAAGTTGACGATGATGCCCAGCTTGAACGCACCCAGCGCCAGTTGGATCAAACCCACCAGCAAGGTCAGCATGATCGCCAGCGCAATGAAATGTTCGCTGCCGGGAGGTGCCAGCGTCGCCAGCGCCGAGGCCGTCAGCAGCGACACCACAGCCACCGGCCCGGTCGCCAGTTGGTTGGACGAACCCCACATCGCGCCAATGGCCACCGGTAAAAACGCCGCGTACAAGCCATAATAAGCAGGCAGACCCGCCAATTGCGCGTAGGCCATCGACTGCGGAATCAGTATCAGGGCGACGGTCAAGCCCGCCAGAAAATTGATTTTTACCGCGTCGGACGTGAGCGGAAACCATTTCAGGAAAGGCAGGAAGCGCGAAAAGTGGGCGAGCTGAGGTGTCATGTTGGTTAAGCGGAAAAACAGCCGGGATAAAGTGCGCGGAAACGCTGCCAGACCGCGTTGGTTATACATAAAGATAACTTGCTATTATATCAGTAAATTCTAATCACATTTTTTGGCTCAACCCATGTTTTCCAACCCTTCCGGCATCGCCAGCGCCATTCAGGCTTTTCAAATTGAAGACCGGGTGCTGTGTTACAGCACCTTCATCCCCAAGCTTTACAACTGGTGCCTCAAGCTGGGATTCGTCCCCGGCAAGATCATGCCTTCGCGTGCGTTTTGCTCGGACGAAAGCCAGGGGATACCGATCATTCTTCTGGCCAAGCATTTTGGCGTATTCCCGTTTAACCATGGCCGCGTCGGCGGCATCGTCTCGGTGGATCGCCACAGCCCGCACGCCGATCACGGCAAAGATTTAATGATTCTGCAATCCAGCCATGTCGGCTACGACCCGGATACCGGCAAGTTCGGCGAATACCGCCGCTTGCATACCGAGCACGAGCACACCAGTTGTGACTGTGGAAAAATCGGCCACATTATCGAGTGGTATCACAACGAATATTTGTATGCGTGCGAAAACATTCGCCTGACGCGCTTTAACGACAAGCCCGTGGTGCTGGTCGATAATTTGCTGCTGGACATTGAGCGTCCACAAGGATTATTTCTCAATCTGGAGCGGCTGGTACAGCATGATGCCAAAGGCAGGTTTCACACGCTGCACGCGCGCAGCACCGCCTACGCGCTGCCCGCCGCCGCCGCACTGGTCGAACGCCTGGGCGAAGCGGCGTGGCCGGATAGCGACAGCATGGGAATAGGTGCCGGGCTTGCGCCTGAAGATTTTTATTTCAAGCGCACGTTTGCAAGCCGCGATCCGTTGCAAAATCAGCTCGAACTCAACCTGATGATGCCCATGCCGTGGATCATCACCTCACCGCATCCCATGCTGACTGCGGCTTGCGTCAACACCCAGGCCGAATTCGACCGCACCTATCGCAGCTTGTCGCAGCATCCGGCGCTGCATCAAAAAAACATATTGTTTGTGTCTGGCATCAATCTGGATATATCGCCCACCGACCACACGCGCTTCCCGCTCACCCAGTTTGTGCCGTGAGCCGCCTACTTGCACCTGGCCGATGGCACGCGCCAGATTCTGGAGCAAACCAAGCTGCTCGAAACACTGGCCGCCATGCCGTCCGACAATCCAGGTCAAATTCAGTTTGATGCCTCTCTGGAAATCATGGCAAAAACCCCCAAAATCATGATCCAGATAAACCCAAGTGCTCAGTAATTCAAATTTGCAAAGATCATGTTCGCCGGACTGTCGTGCCACACGCTGACACTGCACCAGTCCAGCCAGTTCACCGTGCTCAATGCCACAAATTTCCCCATCCTGCGTCATTGGTACGCGGTCTATCCTACGGGGCGGCAAGAAGAACAACTCGATGGCATCATGGCTTGGCTCGACAAGACGCTGCACGAGTTTGGCTTTGTGCATGGGATGCTCATCGACTATCAGAACATTCATGTGGATAGGCATTTGCGTCATGCGGCATAAGATCCATTGAGATCGGCTGACTCTAGGTTCACAACCCCCAACGCAAGCGCACCCCTGCCATATCCCGTAAAATGCAGCTTTAGCCGCATCCCGCTGCACTTGCCATGACTGCCCGCCTCATGGAAATCCCCTACAACTACACTTCGTTTTCGGATCGCGAAATCGTCATTCGCCTGCTCGGCGTGGACGCGTGGAACACGCTCAACACACTGCGCGGTGA
>JAYVLR010000175.1:0-2271 GCA_043759395.1 Thiobacillaceae bacterium | reverse complement strand
TGGACAAACTGCACACCAAACACCAGAAGCCATTATTGGCGTGTATACCGCGTGATCTGCTTGGCCAGGTGCGGGACTTTGCGCTCTATCACGAAGTCGAGCCCAGGCTTACCGAAGCGCTGCTTGATTTGGCATGGAGCAATTACTATGCTCGCGACGAATTGTAATGTGATATACAGAGGCCATGCAGCGTGATATCCAAGCTTCTATTATCAATGGAGTAATGGGGAGAGAATGTGAAAAATACAAGAGCAGTCGTAATGGTCATCGTGGCCGTATTGATTGGGCTGGTCGCTGTCGTCCTGGCATCGCAATGGATCACCAAGCAGACGGCAACGTCTTCGGGAACGGTCGTTGTAGCCAGGGTTGATGTAGATCTTGGCACCAAGCTCACTTCGGAAATGCTGAAGAGTATCCCCTGGCCTACCGGCAACATTCCCTCAGGTGCCGTGTCTGACTCTGCAGGCCTGGAGGGCAGAGTTCTCAGGGCCAGCGTTCAGCGTGACGAGCCCATACTGGAATCCAGGCTTGCACCGGTCGGAACCAAAGGCGGCCTTTCTGCCGTCGTCGCAGAGGGCAAGCGCGCCATTACCGTTCGTGTCAACGATGTGATTGGGGTGGCAGGTTTCGCCTTGCCAGGAAACTTCGTGGATATTCTGGTGAATACCACGGACGACAGCCGGACCGCCTCAGCCAAAGCCAATAATAAAGACCAGACCATTTCAAAAACCGTGCTGGAGCACATCCTGGTGCTGGCTGTGGCGCAGGAAGCAACCCGGGACGATACCAAACCCAAAGTGGTCAATGCGGTCACGCTCGAAGTCACGCCTGAACAGGCAGAAAAAATTGATCTGGCGCGCAGCGTAGGTTCGCTTTCCCTCGTGTTGCGCAACCAGGTCGATTCCACCCCCACCAAGACTGTAGGCATCACCAAACGGCAGTTGCTGCATGGCGAGAACGAGAAGGTTGGCGCTGCCACGCCTGTCAGCAAGCCTCAGCCCACGAAACGGGTGCCACGACATCGCCCGGCTGCCGCCGTCCCATCCGCGCCTGCACCCCAAAGCAGCTGCGTCGAGATCGTACGCGGCATGACCCGCTACACCGAATGCTTTTAATCTGAATCCACACTACTTTACCAGGGAGATGCAATGAACAACCATCGAACAAGGATTAGCCGAAATCCAGCGCGGACCATGGCGCTTGTGGCATCCCTCATGTTGTTAACCACCTCGGCCCAGGCTGCAGTGGTCGGTAAGGCAAAGCCCGCAAGCCGAAACCAGACCGTGTCGTCCACACCCTGCAGAACAACTGAAACGGCGCCGCTTGTTAATGTCCCGCTGGGGAAATCGGCGCTTCTCAAGCTGCAAGCGCCCGCCTCAAGAATTATCATGGGCAACCCGGAAGGGGGGCGTGCAGCCAAGCCCACCTTGATCGAGAGTGGCAAACAGTCTGCCCAGGATGCAAGCCCTGCAGCTTCGTCCTCCAACGGTGTCGCTGACGTCGATGTGGTGTTGCTTAACCCGAATGAAATTTACCTGCTGGGCAAGACAGTGGGATCGACCAACATCATCGTTCTGAGCCGTACCGGCGTCTGCACGATTATGGACATTGCGGTCGGCATCGACACTAAGACGCTGGAGTCGCGTCTCAATCAGTTTCTTCCCGGCAGCGCCATCAAGGTCACGGCGGCAGCGGATTCCATCGTGCTGAGCGGTTTGATCGCCGATGCCACTCAAGTGGACCGCGCCATGTCGATAGCCTCGGCCTATACAGCAGGCGGCTCCGCCAAGGTGATCAATATGCTCACCGTTGCCGACCCCCAGCAAGTGATGCTCGAAGTGAAGGTGGCGGAAGTATCCAAGACGCTGGTCGACAAGTTGGGTGCCAAATTCAATCTGCCCAAAATCAACGGCAGCTGGACTTACTCGGTTCTCTCCGACTTTTTGAATGGCAGCCCAGGCGTACTCAGTGCCGCCAGCGGAGACAAGCTGTTTTCGCTCGACGCGGAAAAAAAGGACGGCTTGGTGAAAATTCTCGCCGAGCCCACCATCATGGCCATCAGCGGACAGGAGGGCTCTTTCCTGGCCGGCGGCCGCATCCTGATTCCGGTCGCGCAGAGTAGCCAGTCTGGTTTAACCACCATCACCCTCGAGGAAAAAGAGTTTGGGGTGGCGTTGAAATTCACGCCCACGGTGCTGGCAAACGGCCGCATCAATCTGAAGGTGCGCCCAGAAGTCTCCGAGTTATCGCCCGAAGGCATCGGCATCTCCC
>JAYVLR010000174.1:0-3728 GCA_043759395.1 Thiobacillaceae bacterium | reverse complement strand
CTTCCGGACGCGCAGCCCGGCGCATGCAGCCTGTGGCCGACCCGGTGCTGGTCGAGGAGCGCCTGCAAAAAGCGCTGGCTTCGGCTGGCCTCGGCTCGCGCCGCGAAATGGAAACCTGGATTAGCGAGGGACGCGTTCAGGTTAACGGTGAGACTGCTGTCATCGGTAGCAAGGTCTGCGCGCATGACATCATCAAGGTCAGTGGCAAGCGGGTGTATATCCGCTTTGAAGACAAGCGCACGCGCATCCTGATTTATCACAAGGCCGAAGGCGAAATTGTCAGCCGCGATGACCCGGAAGGGCGCGATACGGTATTCGATAACCTGCCCAAGTTGCGTGGTTCCAAGTGGATTGCGATTGGGCGGCTCGATTTCAATACCGAAGGTCTGATGATTTTCACCACCTCGGGCGAACTCGCCAACAATCTGATGCACCCGCGTTTTGAAGTCGAGCGCGAGTACGCCGTGCGCGTGCTGGGTGAACTCACCGATGAAATGATCCAGAAATTGCTGGACGGTGTGGAACTGGACGACGGCCCCGCCAGGCTGCAAAGCCTGTTTGTAGCAGGTGGCGAGGGCGCAAACCGCTGGTATCGCGTGATTATCATGGAAGGCCGCAAGCGCGAAGTGCGGCGGTTGTTCGAGCACCTTGGTCTGACCGTTTCACGGCTGACCCGCATTCGCTTCGGCCCGATTGCCTTACCGCCGCAATTGCGCCGTGGGCAAAAAACCGAACTGGACGAAGACACGGTTGCGAAGATACTGGAATGGGCCGAGATGGCACCGAGTCCGCGCCGTAAACCACGTATCACACACGGCAAACCGACGGCCAAGCCGCGCTATCGTTAGCTTGTAAAATCGCTCACCACAGAGGCACAGAGAAATTTGGACAGAGACTTTACTCTGTGTCTCTGTGGTTCAGGGTTTACTTCGGTCGGTCAGCCGCGCGTTTTTTCGTAAATGGGCATCATTCTGGGCAGCAGCGCTGTCAATGCCTGGATACGATTAGCGGGTGCGGGGTGGGTGCTGAGAAATTGCGGCGGCTGGTTGCCGCTGCTGGCCTTGCTCATTTTCTCCCACAAGATGATGGCCGCACGCGGATCGTAGCCCGCGCGCGCGGTGAGTTCGATGCCGTAGCGATCGGCTTCAGATTCTGCATCACGGCTATTCGGCAAGGTCAGCGCCACATCGGCTACCGGAGCGAGAACCGATAAATCGCGCCCGGCCAGAATCGAGCCGAGTTGCAAACTACCCTGGGTCGCCATCGCGCGCGACATGCGCTCGCGTCCATGTCCCAGGAGCGCGTGGGCAATTTCATGTCCCATGATCTGTGCAATTTCGTCATCGGTCAGAGCGAGCTTCTGGATGATGCCGGTATAAATTGCCATTTTGCCGCCGGGCATACACCAGGCGTTGAGCGTTGGCTCGTCGATTACCGCGACTGACCATTTCCAGTTGCGGCTCTCCGCATACATATTGCCCGCTTCTACGATCAAGCGGTCAGTAATGCGCTTGACGCGTGCGGTGAGCGCGGCATCGCCGTTGAGTTTGCCCTTGCCTTGGGCTTCAGTCAGGGTTTTCGCATAGGCTTGGGTGGACGACTGTTGTGCTTGCGCTTCCGACACCAGAATCAGCTGTTTGCGTCCGGACACCGGATTGGCCTGACAGGCAACTAACAGGCTGGCGAGACCTATGGTGATCAAGGTTTTGGTTTGCATGATGACTCCGGGTTATTGCAACGACACATCAGTAGACCATCAAATACCGCGCAGCAATTCGTTGATACCTACTTTTGACAAAGTCTTTTCGTCCACCTTCTTGACGATGACCGCGCAATATAAACTGTAATTCCCGTCTGTGGATGGCAGATTGCCGCTGACCACGACAGAACCTGATGGTACGCGCCCGAAAAACACTTCGCCGGTTTCGCGGTCGTAAATTTTTGTGCTCTGGCCGATATACACGCCCATTGAAATCACGCAGTTGTCTTCGACGATTACGCCTTCGACCACTTCGGAGCGCGCGCCGATAAAGCAGTTGTCGCCGATGATGGTGGGGTTGGCCTGCACCGGTTCGAGCACGCCGCCGATGCCGACGCCGCCGCTCAAATGCACGTTCTTGCCGATCTGCGCACACGAGCCGACGGTGGCCCAGGTGTCGACCATGGTGCCTTCACCGACATAGGCGCCGATGTTGACGTAGGACGGCATCAGCACCACGTTTTTGCCGATGTACGAGCCACGGCGGGCTGCGGCGGGCGGCACTACACGGAAGCCTCCCTCGCGAAAGTCCTTGGAGTTGTAATCGGCAAACTTGCTCGGCACTTTGTCGAAATAGTTGGTGAAGCCGCCTTTGATAAAGGCGTTGTCTTCCAGACGGAACGACAGCAATACCGCTTTTTTGAGCCACTGGTGGGTGATCCAGTTTTGACCTTCTGTGCGTTCGGCTACGCGCAATTGGCCCTTGTCCAGCATCTCGAGCACCGACATAACGGCATCCTTGACCTGGGGTTCGGCGTTGCGCGGGGTGATGTCGGCGCGGCGTTCGAATGCGTCTTCGATGATTTTTTGCAGGTCTTGCATGATGGATTTCCTGTTGTTTAAGGTGAAATTAGCGGATGGGACAGTAATCGGTATCAACCCGTGAGTGGGTGATACCGTTGACGGAGGATTCCTTAGCGAGTTTTTTCAGCACGGCATCAATTTGCCAGTCGGCCACCTGGCGGCCAAACAGCAAGGTGAGGCGGCCCTGATCGTTGGCTGTGAAATACACCGTCAGCACGTTTTCTTCGACCAGCACACGCTCGGCCGCATACTTCGCGTCCTCGGCTGGATTCGCCCACGCCAGCGCGGGAAACATTAGCAGGAGAGCGGCCAGGCCTCTCATTATGTTGCGCTCACAAAGCTGGTTATGCGCTGGGCTGCGTCAACGCAGGCTTCCAGGCTGTCGACCAGAGCAATGCGGACAAAGCCCTTGCCGGGATTGATGCTGCCGGCGTCGCGCGCCAGAAAGCTGCCGGGCAGTACGGTGACATGCTGGGTGCGATACAACTCGCGGGCAAACGCGGCATCGTCGTCGCCGGGCACGCGCGCCCACAGATAGAAGGCGGCATCGGGGGCGGCAAACTGCAACACGCCTTTAAGCACGGGCATCACGGCGGCGAATTTTTCGGCGTATTGGCGGCGGTTCCCGATCACGTGTGTTTCGTCATTCCATGCCGCGATGCTGGCGGCCTGCACCGCAGGACTCATCGCGCTGCCGTGATAGGTGCGGTACAGCAAAAACTGTTTGAGGATATCGGCATCGCCCGCAACCATGCCGGAGCGCAGTCCGGGAACATTGGAGCGTTTGGACAGCGAGTTGAAAATGACCAGACGGCTGAAATCACGCCCGAGTTGTTTCGCAGCGGTTAACGCACCCAGCGGCGGTGCGCCTTCCTGAAAATAAATTTCCGAATAGCACTCGTCCGCCGCGATGATAAAGCCGTGCTGTCCGGACAGGTCGAACAGTTCTTTCCAGTCCGGCAGCGTCATCACACGGCCCGTGGGATTGCCCGGCGAGCAGACGTACACCAGGTTGACCTGCTCCCACACGTCTTCCGGCACACGTGAAAAATCCATGCGGAAATGCGTGTCGGTCACGGTGTTGAGAAAGAAGGGGCGCGCACCCGCCAGCAGCGCAGCGCCTTCATAAATTTGGTAAAACGGATTCGGCGAGATAATCACGCGG
>JAYVLR010000173.1:0-3316 GCA_043759395.1 Thiobacillaceae bacterium | reverse complement strand
TGGGGGATTTTTATTGTGAGCCTGGGCCCTTTGATTCTTGCTGCTTTTGATTCTTGCAAGGCAGAAAACATCATGATACAAGATGTGACCCCTTGTTCTCTGTGCTTGTTCTCTGTGGCTGGAAACTCGATGCCGCACAGCTGGCCAGCCATACCCGCGTTGAGTTCACTTGGCGCACTATTCGCGAGGATCGCTGGCAGGATGCGCCTTCCTCGGTCATCCTTGTCTGAAGCTGCTCGGAGCCTCTCCATGAAATTCCTGTTTCCCCTGCCGCATCCCAGTCTGCACCCGCTGGCACGTTTGCGAGCCTGGCACCGCACGCCTTCACAAAAGGGGTTTTCTACAGCGTAAACGTTCCCAGTAATCGGCGCGCGCCTGCGAACCCATGCACGGCACGGTGCTTCCGCGCACGTTCGCGTTGACTGGGTGGTTAGACCGCATTCGCGCCATCCACTGGATGTATACGAAGCAAAGCCTTGATCATTAAGCCAACGATCAACACGTTTACCACCAGCGCCCCGAGCGAAAACCAGGTGACGCCTTGAAACAATTCGTAAAGCTCAAAGGGAATATAGATGCCTCCGCTGACAGCAGCAAACCATTCGGCCCAGCGCCGTCCACACCACAAACCGTAAGCCTCGGAAAATCGTGCCAGTCCATACGCTGCGGCCAGGGCAGCCAGTACCCATAAACGCGCATCCGTGAGGTGTACCGCGGTGTCGATAAAGATACGCGGATAATGTTTGGCCGGGTTGAGGTGTAAATGACCAACCAGCCGCTCAGCGAATCGCTGGGCATCGTGATGGAGGAGGGAGAGCGCACCCAATCCCGCCAACAGAACCAGGGCACCCTTGGCCGCTTCAAACAGCGCAACCGCGCGGACTGTGCTAAGCAATCGCATAAGCGATGACTGCGCAAACAATAACCATGATCGTCAGCGCCAGCACGAATAACCCATCGATGATCAAACGAAGCAGGTGGCGCAGGCGTAGGTTTTTTGTTTTGATGGACCAGAATGAGATAAAGCAGCACAGCATAAAGACCACGGCATCCGCCGCCAATAGCCCGTCACCGATGGTCTCCACGCGCGTTTGGCTCGTGACCAGGCGAAGGATGCCGATAGCGGTGAGACAAACACCCACCATTGCGGCGGAGATCGCAAATACATGCATCGTAAGGTCGTGCTCGCGGTGCTCAGGGCTCGGTCCGTCAGACATAGGGCAACGCCCTAATGCGGTTTCGCGTCCGGTGCAAGGATGGTTAGGCGATTCGGCTGACTTCATGCGCCCGCAGAAGGCTTGCGTTCGAGAATCGATGAGACCTCGACCAGCCGCCTTTCGATGGCCTGGAGGCGCTCGTCCAATTGGCGGATCGCAAGCTCTGCGCGTACGTTGACTTCGTGATCCACATCGGCTTCGATGCGGTCGCGAGCTGCTGCCCGATTCTGAGACATCAGGATGATCGGTGCCTGGATGGCGGCGAGCATCGAGAGTATCAGATTCAGAAAGATGTAAGGATAAGGATCAAAAGCTTCATGGCGCGGGCCGAGAATCTCGGTGTTCAGGACAACCCAGAAGACCAGCCACACGGCAAAAATGAGAATGAACGTCCACGAGCCGCCGAACGCTGAAATCACGTCGGAGGCCCGCTCGCCGACGCTTCGGCGATCAAAGAACTCTTTGTTGGCATCGCGCGGGATACTGATGCGTTGCAAGACTGCTTCGATGACTTCGCGTTCGTTGGAACTCAGGTGTTCCCATTGTTCGCGGAACAGGCGTTTAGCGGTAGTTTCAGGCAACTCGTTCACAAGTTTTCCTTGCACAGAGACGGTAGGACGGCCTAACACGGCGAAATAATGTAACCAGAATGCACCACTATAAACTCGGCCCGAGAACAAAAAGATAGACAATAAGAGCAGCACCCAGAGCGGCGACAGCCAAGTTTGTGAGCACGCCTAGATTTACTCGATAGCCCTCCGGTATTTCAACGTGCTTAAGGGTGCGAAGCACTGTGCGGTACTGGACAATTGCGACGGAGGAGGCCAATGCGCCCAACAAAATAAAAGCGAGGCCAATCCAAAATGAGAAGGGCGGTTTCAAAGTCCAAGTGCAACAATGTTAAGTTTGTCAGCCCAGTAAGCTTTGAAGTCAAAAGCGCCTTCAGGAAGGAAAAGTTCGGCTGGACGTTTCCAGTTTAGCGACTTTCTCGGCCTGGTGTTGAGTTTCCATGCGATGTCGTCGAGCTGGAGCTGGGAGAACACGGAAAGGTCCGAGCCTTTTGGCAGATACTGACGCAATAAGCCGTTGGTGTTTTCATTTTGTCCCCGCTCCCAGGGGCTGTGCGGATGAGCAAAGTAAACCTTGATGCCTGTGTCCTGAGTCAGCTTTGCATGTTGCGACATTTCGCGCCCTTGGTCGTAAGTGAGCGAACGGCGCAAATCCACATCAAAGCGTTGCAGGATCGTACCAAAGCCCGCTGTTGTCGCTTGGGCTGTTCCGTTGGAAAGCTTCACCAGCGCAACGTAAAGGGTCTTGCGCTCGACCAACGTGCCGACTTGGGAGCGGTTGCCAGCGCCCTTGATGTGATCGCCCTCCCAGTGGCCCGGCACCAGACGTTCCGCGATTTCGGCAGGGCGCAGATCGATGCTGGTCATGTCGGGAATCTGGCCGCGCCGGTCGCAACCGCGCGAACGTGGACGGCGTTTGTTGTGACCAAAACGCAGCAACGCAATCGCTTCGGTGCGCAGCCCGCCTTTTGGCATCGCGTAGATCGCCTGGTAAATTGTTTCGTGGCACAGGCGGATCGGATCGTTCATGCGCCCCAGTGTACCGGCAACCTGTTCGGGGGATAAGCCTTGTTGCAGACCATCGCTGACTTTTTTCCATAGCGGATTGCCATACACCAGCTTGCGTTCTACACGCGGCATGACAGATAAGCGCCGGGCACGAGTGTTGGCCCGGCTGGAAGAATAGCCACCTGCAACAGCCGGGCATCCAACGGGTCGCGTGACGGTCGCAGCCTTCCCTCCGTTGCGGGCAAGTTCGCGCGAGATGCAAGAACGTGGCCGATTCAAACTCGCAGCAATTGCAGCCGGTTTGAACCCTTGCTGAAGTTGAGTTTGAATCAAAGTACGGTCATCCAATGTGATGTGTTTATATTTTTTTGTCATGCAACATTCCTTCATGAAAGAATGTTGCACTTAGATTTAGAGCGCGCCGCGTTATTCCAGCTCTTGCAAGCGCAATAATCTTGCCGCCTCGGCGGCGCGCGCGTCGTCAATCTCCCGCATCACCCCTTCCAGATCGACCGGCGGCAA
>JAYVLR010000172.1:0-2617 GCA_043759395.1 Thiobacillaceae bacterium | reverse complement strand
AAGCAACAGGCCAAGGCCGCTGCTTAAGGACTGGGTGGTGATGGGGCGTATCGCCGCCCCATTCGGGATCAAGGGCTGGGTCAAGGTTCAGACTTTCAGCGACGATCCCGGCGCATTGCTGGAATTTGATTCCTGGCGCATCGGGCGCGGCGAGCAGCAACGCGATTACGCGGTAAGCGACAGCCAGGATCACAGCAACACGCTGGTCGCCAAACTTGAAGGGGTAAATGATCGCGATCAGGCGTTTGCCTTGCGCGGCCTGGAAGTTTCGGTGCCGCGCGAAGCATTGCAAGCGCCCGCTGAAGGCGAGTTTTACTGGGCCGATTTGATTGGCCTGGTGGCAGTCAACCGGCAAGGTATCGAGCTGGGGCGAGTAGACAGTCTGATGGAAACCGGTGCGCATGACGTACTGGTGATCAAAGGAAATAAGGAACATCTGATCCCCTTCATCGCGGCCTTTGTCGGCACGGTCGATATCGCGGCAGGCAAGATCGGGGTGGACTGGGGCGAGGATTACTGAAGGTGAGCGGCATCCGTTTTGATGTCATCAGCCTCTTTCCGGAAATGTTTGATGCTGTTCTGGATCATGGCATTACCCGGCGGGCGCTGGATCGCGGTCTGTTTCAGTTTCGCGCATGGAATCCGCGCGACTTTACCGACGATCCGCACCGCACCGTGGACGACCGGCCTTATGGCGGCGGCCCCGGAATGCTGATGCAGGCCGAGCCACTTGATCGCGCGATCAACGCCGTAGAGGCCGAATTGGCAAGTGAACATTTAACGCCGTGGGTGGTGCATTTTTCCCCACGCGGATGCCCGCTAGACCACCAGCGGGTGATGGAATTGAAAGATGCCGCGCTGAACGAAAAGCGCGCGCTGGTTTTATTGTGCGGGCGTTACGAAGGCATCGACGAGCGGCTGTTGCGCCGTCGGGTAGACGAAGAGATTTCGCTCGGCGATTTTGTATTGTCCGGCGGCGAACTTCCAGCGCTGGCCTTGATGGACGCCATCATCCGGCAACTGCCAGGCGCGTTGAACGATGCCGATTCGGCCATCGAAGAATCGTTTGCCGCCGGTCTGCTGGATTGCCCGCACTACACGCGGCCAGAAGTGTGGCAAGGCGAAGCGGTGCCGGAAGTATTGAAGGGGGGCAACCATGCTGCCATCGCCCAATGGCGATGGCAGCAAAGCCTCAAGCTGACCCGGACACATCGCCCGGACATGCTGAAAGAACGTGGCGTGTCGCCGCAGGAACAGGATTTACTCGATGCTGGCCAATAACAGCATCGGGAATAAAGCGCCTTGAAGATACGGCTTGGAAAATAAAGCCTATCTGACAGGTTTATGTTGAACGGCGTTACGTCTGTCCAAACACAAAACGGACAAACCTATGACACCCGGTGTTAAGGAAAACATCATGAATATCATTGAACAGCTGGAAAAAGAAGAAATCGCCCGTCTGGGCAAAACCCTCCCCGAATTTGCGCCCGGCGACACCATCGTCGTGCAGGTCAAAGTCAAGGAAGGCACGCGCGAGCGTTTGCAGGCATACGAAGGCGTCGTCATTGCCAAGCGCAATCGCGGACTGAATTCTGCCTTCACCGTGCGCAAGATTTCCGCCGGCGAAGGCGTCGAGCGCACCTTCCAGACCCACTCCCCGCTGGTCGCCGCCATCGAAGTCAAGCGCCGTGGCGACGTGCGTCGCGCCAAGCTGTATTACCTGCGCGAGCGTTCCGGGAAGTCGGCGCGCATCAAGGAAAAACTGCCTGCACGCAAGGTTAAAGGGCCGGTGGCAGCGGCTGCTGAGTAAGCTTTAATTGTTGTGTAAAAACGCCCTCTTCGTGAGGGCGTTTTTTTATTTGGCTTGCAGATGGCGCGTTGTGGCGTCGTCCCTTAACGGGCAGCCAGCCCATTAGCTGTCATAGGAAGATTGCTCAATGACCCAATCGGTACCAGGCTGCCGTCAGGCTGAATACGAAACTCACTCACCGTGTGATTGCCCGTATTCAAGGTGTACAGGAAACGTCCATTGTCGCTGATGGCCATGTCGATAGGGACGCTGCCGGCGCCAGTGAAAGCTGCGGCGCCACTCCCGCTCAGCAAGGACAGGCTGCCCGTGGCATCGATGCTGTAACCGCTAACGGCATTGCTGCCAGTATCGGTGGAGTACAGATAGCGTCCATCCGGCGTAATGGAAATCCAGCACGCCGCAGTCAGATTCGTCGCAACCTTTCCGTCAATAATTTCAAGATCGCCGTTGCGAGTGAGATGGTACGCAGATACGGAACTTGCATTGGGCGTACCCCCTGCCGCCTCGCTGACGTATAAATTATTGTGCTTACCGAAACTGAAACCGAATGGAGTCTGGCCCACAGAATTGATAATGGCAGGAGTGCTCTCGGGTAAACCGTTGCGGTCCAACTCATACACTACCAATTTGTTGGTGGCTTTTTCGGAAATGACCAAGTCGCGTCCCTGCTGGCTGAACTGTATCGTTGCTGGCGCCGTGCCTGTGCCGCTTAATGGCCGATCAGAGTTGGGGATGGGTTGAAGCTGGCCTTTTTTGTTCATTTTGAATCCTGCAATACTGTCGCTGCCCGCATTGAGCACATAGACC
>JAYVLR010000171.1:0-2202 GCA_043759395.1 Thiobacillaceae bacterium | reverse complement strand
CAACAAAGTACAGGACAAATACACCCTCACCGACAATCTCTGGCGCTACCTGCAAAACTACGCCGAAAAACATCGCCTGAAAGGCAACGGCTTCGGCTTCGGCCTCGTCACCCCCGACAGCGTGACCCGTACCCTGTCCGCCCGCTATTACAAGGATGGCTCGGAGATTCTGGTCTATCAGGGCGAAAGCAAAAACCCGCGCCGCTTAACACCAAGGGAGTGCGCACGGTTGATGGGGTTTCACGATACGTTCAGGATTCCTGTGTCTGATACGCAGGCTTATCAGTTATTCGCAGATACCGCAGTTGTTCCGATGATCGAATCTGTCGCTAAACTCATGCTTCCACTAATTACAGTCGAGGAACCGGTGGCTTTGGCAAAACCAGCCTTACCACCTATAAACATGAGTTCAAATCGTTGGACAAAAGAGCAGTTGAAACTCGCATTCAATCTGTATTGCCAACTCCCTTTTGGCAAGTTGCACAGTCGGAATACTGAAATCATCGAGCTCGCATCGCTCATTGGTCGTACACCCTCCGCTGTCGCGATGAAGCTAGTCAACTTCGCCAGTCTTGATCCTGCCATCACCAGCACCGGCAGAAGCGGATTAGGTAATGCCTCTTCGCTTGATCGCGAGGTGTGGGAAGAGTTTCATGCCGACTGGGAGCGCCTCGCAGTGGAATGTGCGCTGCTTAATCTGCAATTACTCCAATGCCGTATCGAACCCATTAGAGCATTAGAACCAGACGACTCTTTCGATCTAAACGACTACAGCGGGGAAACCCGACAGGTTCTAACTGAACAACGAATCAAGCAAAGTTTCTTCCGCCGTGCCGTCCTTGCCAGCTATCGTGGCAGATGCTGCATGTCTGGGTTATCTGATTCACGTTTGCTGGTTGCTAGCCATATCGTTCCGTGGAGCAAAGATAAAGCTAACCGACTCAATCCAAGTAATGGCTTATGCCTCTCGGCGCTGCATGACAAGGCATTCGACAAAGGATTGATTTCCTTGACCGACGAACTGAGAGTTATCGTCTCAGACGAAATAAGGCGCCGTGACGAAGCCTTTGTTAAGGCGTTCTTTATCCCGCTAGAAGGTCGCCAAGTTGAATTGCCTGAGCGCTTTCTACCCAATGTTGCATTTGTTACTCGCCACAGACTTGAAACGTACGTTGGCAGTAAAAAATGACAACGTCACTTCCGACTTTACCGATCGCGATGCACGAAGATGCGTTCTATGATTTTTTTATTCCTTACCGTCACCCGGAGTCACATGAAAACATCTGGGGTTCTCATGGGCTTGAGACCTATGGTGAAGACCTCGGTCTGGTTTTAAGGCTGGATGAAAATCACGTCTGGACTGTAGTCGATTCGGGCGACAGTACAGATCAATGGATTATTCCAAATGTGTATTTTGTGAATCGTGTGTGCTATTTGGTAACGAAAATTGCGCACAACGATCTTCCTGTTGAGTTTTTGATTCCGCATCGGAACAGATCGCTAACGCCGCTTGGCCTTAAAAGGCAAATAAACAAACTCGGTCGCACGCTCACTTGGTGGAACAAGATTTCTGAAGTTGAAAGAAAACTTGCGTGTGGAATGCCATGAAAGCCCGGCCTTACCTTTTAAGCTCTGTTCGGCATCATCCCGAATAGTCGAGCCGAACCTGATTCCATGGGTTGGGAGTTGAAGGCTTACAGCCGAAGCCGGATTACCCTGATGACGCCGGAACCGGATTACCCTGATGATGCCGGAACCGGATGGGGGATGTATGGCGCTGAAGGGGTCAAGGCATTTGTTCGTCAATTTGGCGCGCAAACAGATAACGACACCCTGTATTTCACCGGTACGCATCGCGCAAACGACCGGAACGTCAAGACAGGTTTGACCTTGGCCGTGCGCGGGTTCAATCCGGAGAATAAGCGAATCGAGGATGTCGGCGGCGCGGTGGAGTTGCTGACCGATGCCGGGCATTGTGCGGCGGCATGGTCGTTCGGCGATCTGATGATTGGTTGGAACAAGAAACATGCGCAGGCCGCGTATGTGCCCTATGAAAGCGAAAAAATTGCTGCACCGGCTTACCGCTATTTCAGCCCTGCCCTTCTGGGCGAGGGTACGGATATCACCCGCTATCTGGCCGCGTTGTGCGCGGGGCAGGTGATTTTTGACCCCGGCTCGAAAGTGATGAATGCCAGCACATCA
>JAYVLR010000170.1:0-15961 GCA_043759395.1 Thiobacillaceae bacterium | reverse complement strand
CACCTGACCCAAGGTGAGCTGGTTGCCTTCAATGGCGGTTGAGGCGTGCACCGAGAGAATGCGGTTGAGCTTGCGCAGGTACAGCACATCGCCCGACTGCTCCTCGCTAATCTTGACGCGCTCCAGCAAGGCGTGAATGTCGCCGATTTTTTCGTGCCACTTCGGGTCTTCTGTGAAGAATTTTTCCAGCGACTTCACAACCTGCTCCTGGATGGCTTGGGGCTGAGGGTTGGGTCGATGGGTTTATTCATCTTCACTTTCGCCAATAGCGACATCGCCTAACAGGTCACTTGTTAACTCCATCGGTCGGACAACTTTCTCGATGAACTCGATCTCGCTCGCAGAAATGCCATATTTGGCGTACAGGTCTTCGTCCGCCCATCGTTTTGTCCACTCTTGCGTCGGCACGAAGGTATAGACCTTTCGTGTGACGTGTTGGGACGGCTTGTGCAGAAGAATTAGCAGGCGCGTTAGCCGACAGGAGAGGTAAGACAAGGCACTTTCTGCCTCTGGCTGTGTGTCGAACGGTCCTAGGCAGAGATAGGTTTCGGAGCAGATGCTGCCCGGTTCCCCAATGAAGGGCGTGCTGATAATTCTGTGCGGGTAGGTGTCCTTATTGCCGGTTCCAGGCGCGGCATAGCCCATGAAGATTTTCCATTTGTCGATGAGGTGCGTGCCTGTTGATACTGACTTTTTTGCGATGTATGCCTTGCCGCCATTCTGGTAGATCAGCACGTCGCCTGCGCACTTGGTGGCCTTACCCTTAAATGTTGTATCTAACCCGAACGGCTTTCTGGAGCTGACCAACCGGTCAAATCGCTTACTTTCTGGTAGCAAGAGAGACTCAGATTGCTCTGTTTCGACAGAAACAACTTTCTTGAGAATCGACAGCCCTTCATTGAAACGAATGAACACATCCGCCCCCTTTTCGAGGAGCAGGCGGCTGGCAGTCGAGATCGGCCAGTCCTTGAAATGGGTGCTCACTTCACAGAGGCCAGAATGGTCACGGTTCCAGAGGAAATAGCAAACGCCGCCCTTGAGGCCCACCCCTGGAAAGACATCCGATGCGCTAAGAAAGTCATCAATGGAGCGCAGGCCATTGTCCGCAAGCATCGACTCTCTGAATTCATCAAGGCCTTTGCCGCCAGCGAACCAACGCGCTGGAATGACCATCGACAGATAGCGTGGCTCTAACGCCTTGGCCTGCTCAACGAACAACTGGTAAATGGGCGCGGCGCTGGTGCCATAACCACCGTCGTTCAACTGATACGGCGGGTTGCCGATGATGACATCGAATTGCATATTGCCTCCAAACAACTCGGTCATCCGAGTCTTGATGTTGTCTGTGTGAATGAACGCGTAAGCGTGGGTTTCCAGCGCCTCGCCGCGATCCAGCGCCGCCTGGCTCGCACCGCAAAACGTGCATTTGCCATCACCCCATGTGTGCTCGGTGCGCTCAAACCAGATGTTGCCCGCGTCACTCGTGAAGGATTTAGCAATGGAGTGCTGGCCATTGGCGTGTTTCGAACAATACACGCTGCGCCGCGCCAGCAGACTGGTGAGATGCGTGATGCCGATGCCGAACACCTGCTTGGTCAGAATGTGATTGACGCGCTCGTTGAGGTTCGGCATTTCGTCTGCCAGTCCCTTGGTGAGACGGCTAGTGATTTCCCGCAGGAACACGCCCGTCTTGGTACACGGATCGAGAAACTTCACCGTCTTGTCCGCCCAGAGGCTCGCCCCGTTGTGGCTGGCCGCCCACGCCTCGGCCAGTGTATCCAGCATCCGGTTGGCAAACTCTGGCGGCGTGAACACCTCGTCGTTCGAGAGGTTGGCGATGCACGTCAGCACGTCCGGGTTGCGCCCGCGCAGCGTGAAACCCACTTGCTCGCTCATGCGATCTCCTTCGATGCATCGCCGGGCACGGCGGCGGCCAGGTCGCCTATCGTCATCGGCGGCCAGGTTTTCGCCGGGGTGAAAATCTCGTGCTTGCCCAGATGAGCAAAGAGCGAATCCTCCGCGCTGAAGGCCGACGAATGGGTGAGGATGTCGAAGCGGAAGTCGCGCCGCTGGAACCGGCCCTTGCCGAGGTAGCCCCACTCGGCAAAGCTGATCGGCTGGCCGCCCTGCATGCACATCGTCAGCGCGTCGCCGTGCACGAGGTTCTGCGACAACACGTAACATGCGGCGCGATACAGGTCGTCGGACGCATCGAGATTCAGGTACTCGGCCAGCACGTCCAGCACGTTCGCGCGGCACTCGGCGATGTTGTCCGGCAGCAGCTCGATGCCGTAGAGGCACATCAGCGCGAGCAGCGCGTAGTGCCGGCGCTCGAAATCCGATTTGCCGTACTTGAGTTCGACAGCGGCGAGCTTGCGCCGCATGATTTGCACGAGGAAATTGCCGCTCCCGCACGCCGGTTCCAGAAAGCGAGCGTCGATGCGCTCGGTCTCGGCCTTCACCAGGTCGAGCATCGCCTCGACCATCCATGCTGGAGTGAATACCTCCCCATGGTCGGCGACGCGTTGTTTGGACTTGACGAGCTTCATAAGCCGATGCATTTGGGTAATGGTTTTTTGTAGTCACTGTGGGCTCATGCCTCGGCTCACAGGCGGCAGACTAGCAGCGTAACAGAGAGTCTGGCGGCCTAGTGTAGCCAATTGTTAGCGGCTTACCCCGGAAGTGAAAGCTGACGTTCGGCTGGTGTTTTTCCTGAAGGTCAACAATCCGCTCTCTATCGGCCATTGTCGCCGACCAGTGGCAAGGGCGGCAAAGGCCGAGAACCGGTCATTAGGCTCTGTCAGCCTGATCGACTGCTTCGGGTCAATTTAAATTACCCGTATTCAAGTTGCGCTCACAAACTTTGTAATTGATGCCCCAACCCGGTTGGCCGTCCCGGTTTCGACCCGGTTGCTTATCCCGGCCTCTTCAAATGCCTACTCTGGCTTCATGTTCCTGCGCATGGTGCGCTGGACTTAACGACCAGGGAGCGAACGATGAAATCGAAACAATGGATGATGGCGGTAATGAGTGTGGCAATGCTGGGCGCCGGGTTTGTGCAAGCTGAATCCGCCAAGCCCGGCTCGGGCTTTGACCGGGTGGGGCTGGTATCGACCGACATGAAACAAACGCCGCGCACGCAATCCTACGGCCCGGGCGAAAACCATTCAGCCGCAGACAATGCGCTGTCCGCGCGCAAAACCGAGCTGGCGCGCCGTCTGGTGTGGTTGATGCTGAGCGCCCGCTGATTCCGCATTCACGCCTTGATCTCGCCGTCGACATACAGCCACTGTCCGGCGATGCGCTCGAAGCGGCTGACTTCGTGCAGGCGATGCGCCCGGCCATTGAGTTTGTAGCGCGCGACAAACTCAACCGTGGCGTGGTTGTCGTCAATCGGGCAATGCGATTTGAGTTCCAGACCGATCCATTGCGGGCGCGGCACGTCGTCCAATCCCAACGTGTCAGGGCAGGTATCAGGATGCCAGCTTGCCCGCAGATACGCGTCCAGGTGCTTCACATAGGCGCTGTAACGCGAGTGCATCAACGCCGCCGCATCGGGCGGCGCGCAGGTGCCAGTGTGATAGCACCCGCAACACTGCGTGTAATCCAGCATCGATCCACAGGGGCAGCTTGCGGCATTTTTCATGATCGACCGCTAGTCGCGCAGCGCAGTTTGGGCTGAATTGATGGCCACACCGCTTCCATCATTTTCATCTGCGCACGCGCGTTAGGGTGGATGCCGTCTTTCTGCATCAGCGCCGGATCAGTTGCCACACCGCAAATAAAGCACGGCACACGCGTGACTTTCTGCTCACGCGCAATGTCCGCATACGCGCGCGTGACCGCAGCGCCATAAGCCTTGCCGTAGTTGGGCAACACCGGCGGCTCCAGCAGCGCGACCCATGCGCCGCCCGCACGCGCCTGTTTCACCAGCTTGCCAAGGTTAAAGCGGAGGGTGGCAGGCGGCGTGCCGCGTAGCGCGTCATTGCCGCCCAGTTCGATCAGCACGCCCGCTGGCTTGTGCCGCTGCAACGCCGACGGCATTCGTTGCAAACCGTTTTGCAGCGTATCGCCACTGATGCTGGCATTCACTACGCGCCAATCCGGCGCGGTTTTTTCCAGGCGCGCACCCAGTTTATTCACCCAGCTTTCCCCGGCGGCAAGGCCATAGCCTGAACTTAAACTGTCGCCCACAATCAACAACGAACACTGCCCGGCAACAGCCCACGCCGGCAAGCACAGCATCAAACCCAACACTACGCGATAATCCATCCCTGCCCTTTCACTCAGCAACGCGACCATGACCCCGCCCGACTGCATTACGTTCCCGGATACCATCGTCGCCGCCCACGGCTTATCGCAGCATGTCGCCACGGGGGATGGCACGCTCGACATCCTCACCGATGTCAGCCTTGCGGTCAAAGCGGGTGAAACGCTCGCCATACTCGGCGCATCCGGCTCCGGCAAATCCACTCTGCTGGGGCTGCTCGCCGGACTCGACCGCGCCAGCAGCGGCGACATCTGGCTGCTAGGTCAGCGACTAAATGATCTGGACGAAGACGCACGCGCCCGGCTGCGCGCCAGTCGCGTCGGCTTCGTGTTCCAGTCGTTTCAATTGCTGCCTGCGCTGACCGCACTGGAAAACATTCTGCTGCCGCTGGAACTGGCTGGCGCGAAAGACGCCCGTGAGCGCGGCCACCACTGGCTGGCGCGGGTTGGACTCGCCGCACGCGCCCGTCACACCCCGCGCCAGTTATCCGGCGGCGAGCAACAGCGCATCGCCATCGCGCGCGCCTTTGCCACCGACCCGCACGTTCTATTCGCTGATGAACCCACCGGCAATCTCGATGCCGACACCGGCGCGCGCATTATCGATTTGTTGTTTGACCTCAACGCCTCGGCGCACACCACGCTGCTGCTGGTCACCCACGACACGGCGCTCGCCGCCCGCTGTCAGCGCAGCCTGCATCTGCATGGCGGGCGCGTGCAAGCCGCTTCACCCGCATGAGATTTATCCGGATCGGGCTGTGGTTATTGCGCCGCGAACGCAGTCACGGCGAGTGGCGCGTGCTGTTGCTGGCGCTGGTGATTGGCGTTGGCAGTGTAGCCACCACCGGTTTTCTGGGCGACCGCCTCACCCGCGCGATGAACGATCAGGGTGCGGCTTTTCTCGGCGCTGATTTACTGCTGACCAGCCCGCGCCCGTTGGCCGGCTTTCCACAAAATCAACTGCGCACCAGTCGGGCACTGGAATTCACCAGCATGGTCTCCAAAGGCGATGCCTTCCAGCTCGCCACGCTGCGTGCGGTCGATGCCGCCTACCCGCTGAAAAGCGCAGTGCGCATCGCCGACCGCCCCTTCGCCACCGGCTTGCCGCGCCCTGCACAACCGCCGCGCGGCGCGATCTATGTCGATCAATCCCTGTTGCCATTGTTGAACGCGCAAGTTGGCGACACCGTGCAGATTGGTGAAACCGCTTTTCGCATCGCCGGGGTCGTGGCCGAAGAGCCGGGGCAGCTTGGCGGCGTATTCGGCTTGGCGCCGCGCGTATTCATGCACGCCGATGACGTCTCCACCACCCGCATCATCCAACCCGGCAGCCGCCTCACCTATCTGGTTCAGTTTGCCGGGGATGCCGCTCACATTGCCGCCTTCAGCGCCGCGCTCAAGCCGCTGCTCGACAGCACGCAGCGCCTCGTCGGCTCACGCGAGGGCACCGAAACTCTGCGCGGCGCATTCGCCAACGCCGACCGTTACATCCAGCTCACCGCGCTCATCAGCCTGTTGCTGTCGGTCGCCGCGATTGCCATCGCCGCGCATCGCCACGCGCTGCGTCATTACGATCAAGCCGCGCTCATGCGCTGCATGGGCGCTACCACCGCGCAACTGCGTGTGCTGTATGGGGTGCAACTCACCGTGCTGGGTCTGCTCGGCAGCGGCATCGGTGTCGCCATTGGCGCGCTCATGCAACACGGACTCGCCCTGCTCATCCTGCCCGACAACGCGACCCGTTTACCCGCGCTCGGCATGGCACCTGTGGTTGCCGCCGTCGCCAGCGGTTTGCTCGCACTCACCGCCGCCAGCCTGCCGGCCTTGATACGGTTGATTCGCGTGTCGCCGCTCCGGGTATTACGCCGCGACCTGCCGCCATTGCCGCTCGCCGCCTGGGTCAGTGTGATGACAAGTGGCTTGATCCTGCTCGCGCTCACCGCTTGGTACGCGCAGGATGCCAAGCTGGTTGCGCTATTCGTCGGCGCACTCAGCGCACTGGCTGTGGTGCTGGCGCTACTGGCGCAACTGGCGCTGCTGCTGGGGCACAGCGTACAAAACATGGCGCACGGCCCACTGCGTTTTGGCCTTGCCCAACTGCTGCGCCACCGCCTCGACAGCACCCTGCAACTCGGCGCATTTACGCTCGCGCTGTTTCTGGTCGCGCTGCTAGCGCTGATTCGCAACGATCTCGTCAGCAACTGGCGGCAACAACTGCCACCCGATGCGCCCAATCATTTTCTGGTCAACATCGCGCCCGAGCAGACCGACGCGATCAAGCATTACCTCGCGCAGCACCAGCTCAAACCCTCGGAGCTGTACCCGATGGTGCGTGGCCGCATCACCACCAAAAACGGCGTGCCGATCGAATCCACCCTGCCGCCCGGCATGCGCGACACCAACAGCCTGCGCCGCGAACTCAACCTGACCTGGACATCTACACTCGCCGCCAATAACCATATCCTTTCGGGGCGTTGGCATTCATACCCTTCAGGGTATGGAGCACGCCGCGATGCCGCACCCGTAAAGGGTACGCCGGTGGGTGCCCCGCTGCTGCACAGCGACCCTTCCGCAGAAATCTCGGTCGAATCCGGCATGGCCGAAAAACTCCAGCTTGCACTCGGCGACACGCTTGGCTTCAACGTTGGAGACCAAACCTTGAGCGCCCGCATCAGCAGCATCCGCAGCGTGAAATGGGATTCGATGCAGCCCAATTTTTTCGTGATTTTTGCACCCGGCACACTCGACGCTTTGCCCGCTAATTACATCGCCAGCGTCTTTGTTCCGGCTAACAAAACTGACTTTCTGCCCGGCTTTGTCAAACGTTTCCCCACCGTCACCGTCATCGCGCTGGACAAACTCATCGCCAACATTGCAGCCGTGTTCACCCAGGTCATCAGCGCGATTCAATTGCTGCTCGGATTTTTGCTCGCCGCCGGTATTGCCGTCGTCTTCGCCACCCTGCTCGCCAGTCTCGACGCACGCCAGCAAGAGGCCGCGCTGCTGCGTACTCTCGGTGCCGAGCGCGCCTATCTGGCTAAAGGTTTATGGAGCGAGTTCATCGCCCTGGGGCTATTGGCCGGCCTCCTCGCCAGCGCCTGTGCCGAGGCTGCCATGGCCGTCATCGCCCAGCGCCTGTTTGATCTGCCACTACAGCTCCACCCTTGGCTGTGGCTGGTGTTGCCGCTCAGCGGCGCGCTGATCGTCGGCACCAGCGGCTGGCTGACCACCCGCCATATCACCCGCGTGCCGCCGATGCAGTCGATCCGGGCGCTAGGTTGATAATCGGGATTCGAACTCTTGAGAAGCCAGCCCCGAAAAAATCCGGATATGTAAGCTTGGTGTAAGACTGTCGGCGTACAAAGTGAAACATGCACTCTGAGTCTTGAGCCGCATACCCTCAATCTTAATTTGGAGAATGCACCATGAAAAAACTGATGACCACCCTGATCGCCGTTGCTGCTACTGGCGCTTTTAGCGCTTCGGCTTTTGCCGCCGATGCAGCACCTGCACCTGCACCGGAAAAAGCGGCAGTAGTACACCATGCCAAGCACCACGCCAAACACCGCCATCACAAGCATCACGGCCACCGCGCAGCTCACGCTGCTGCGGCAGGCGATGCAATCGCTAAATAAGCCTGATTGCTATCAAAAAAGCCGCACTTTCGAGTGCGGCTTTTTTATGCCGGGTTGAACAATCCTGTCTAACCCTTGGGGCTGGATGTTGAAGCGTCATCGGACTGCGCTGGCAACTGCGCGCTTGCGAGGCAAACGACAGGTCGTACCATGCGCAGGAAACTAGCCAATTCCTCAACTCATCGCAATTTCTCCTCAGCCGCCAAGGTGCTAAAAGCGCGCAGGCGTTCGTCGCTGACATGGCAGGTACGGTTGCCGCGATCAAAAGGCATGGTCAGAAAACGCTTAGCCGCCGTACAACTGCACGGCAAAGCCGTCATGTTCCCATTCATGCGTCAGCCGCCAACCGGCATGTGCCGCGACCGCACTGAATTCATCGCGCCGGTATTTGTGGGAATTTTCGGTGTGCAGGGTTTCGCCGGACGCGAAATGAAAATCCTGCCCCGCTGCGCCGACATGCTGTTCGATCAGGCTCGCCAGATGCATTTCGATGCGACCCGCTGTCGGGTTGTAAAAAGCATAGTGGCGGAACTGGCTGAGATCGAAGTCAGCATCAAGTTCGCGATTGATGCGGGCGAGCAGATTGAGGTTGAACGCTGCGGTGATGCCTGCGTTGTCGTTGTAGGCGCGATGCAACAATACGGGGTCTTTCTTCAGGTCAAAGCCGATCAGCAACTGAGCGGTCAATCCGGCCAATTGACGAAAGCGCGCAAGCAGGTCGGTGGCTTCGGCGGGCGAGAAATTTCCGACGCTGGAGCCGGGGTAATAAACCAGCCGGCGCGCTGACGTTAGATAGGGCGCAGCGGCTTCCAGATTGTGGATGAAATCCATGCCAAGCGCGGTGACGGCAAGCGCGGGATAGTCACGGGCGAGCGGCTCGGCGGCGGCGGCGAGCGCGGCACCCGCGATGTCCAGCACCAGCAGCTCGGAGGGTTGCAGGGCATCAATCAAAAAACGTATTTTCCGGCAATCGCCCGCGCCCGGCTCGATGACACAATCAACCGCGCCGACGGCTGCCGCAATCTCGGGCAGGTGCTGAGCCATGAGCGCGTGTTCGGTGCGGCAAAGCACATATTCGGGTTGTGTGCATATCGCTTCAAACAAACGGCAGCCTGCTGCGTCGTAAAAATATTTGGGCGGAATGGATTTCGGGCTGGCCGCTAACCCGGCCAATACATCGGCACGCAAGTCGTCCGCCGCCGATGGAAAATTGATAAAGCGAAACGACACTTAAGGAATCGCTAATTGAGTGGTCATTGCGAGCACCCTGAAGGGCATAAAGAGCGAAGCGGCGCGGCAATCCAGAAAGGGGCGCTTGATCAATGCACTGGATTGCTTCGCTTTACTCGCAATGACGGCCATATCGAATTGTTCAGCGCTTGCTAAGCCATGACCGAGACGTTGCTGCCCGCTTCCAGCCGGCCAATTTCAGCTGCGTTGGCAAAGCCGTGCTGGCGGAAGATGTCCAGTACTGCGTCGCGTGCATCGGCAGCACAACTGACCAGCAGGCCGCCGCTGGTTTGCGGATCAGTCAGCACGGCTTGTTGCCAGGCGCTCGTGCCGTCGGCCAGTTGCACTTCGCTAGCGTAACTTTCCCAGTTACGCAGGCTGGCACCGGTGGTGTGGCCACTCTGCGCCAGCTCGGTCACGCCCGGATGCAGCGGCAAACGCGCCCAATCGACGCGCGCGCCAAGCCGGGAGGCGCGGGTGATTTCGAGCAGATGGCCTGCCAGGCCAAAGCCGGTGACATCCGTCAGCGCATGTACGCCATCGAGCGCCGCCAGCGCGCTGCCTGCAGTGTTGAGCTGGGTGGTGCTGGCGATCATCGCCGCATACTGCGCGTCGCTCAACGCGCCTTTTTTCAGCGCAGCACTGTAGATGCCCACACCCAGCGGCTTGCCCAGGATCAGCACATCGCCCGCCTGTCCGTCGCTATTTTTTTTCAGTTTTTTGGGATTAACCACACCAATGCCGACCAGGCCGTAGATCGGTTCGGGCGCGTCGATGGAATGGCCGCCCGCAATCGGAATGCCTGCCTGTTTGCACACCGCCTCGCCGCCCGCAAGAATCTGCCGGATCACGCTGTTGGGCAGCTTGCCGATGGGCATGCCGACAATGGCCAGCGCAAACAGCGGCGTGCCGCCCATCGCGTACACGTCGGACAGCGCATTGGTGGCGGCGATGCGGCCAAACTCGAACGGGTCGTCCACAATCGGCATGAAAAAATCGGTGGTGGCGACGATGGCCTGATCGTCGTTGAGCCGATACACCGCCGCGTCGTCGCTGTGCTCGATACCGACCAGCAGATCGGGAAACGCCGCCGCGATATGCGAGGTGAACGGCGTATCGGCCAGAATTTCACGCAACACCGCAGGCGCGATTTTGCAGCCGCAACCGCCTCCGTGCGAAAACTGGGTCAGGCGGATGGGTTCGGGAGCGTTCATGCAAAACCCCTCACCACAGAGGCACAGAGACACCGAGAAAACCCTGCGGTTTGGTTCAGTTTGAATCTCCAACCGTCCGGCGCAGACAACGCTTGATCTATTCTATTTTCTCTGCGTCTCTGTGCCTCTGTGGTTCGTTCCAAGGTTTTAAGGTTCATAGTTCACATTCCTTAATCAGGTTCTGCACGGCTGCGCATTCGCAGCCAGGTTCAAATAACGGCGCGCGCAGGGCGCATTGCGCGGCTAGTTGCGCATAAAAACCGGGGTCGGTTTCAGCACGGTGCATCAGTCCGGCCAGCGCGCGGCTGTCGGCCAGCGGATAGTAACCCGAATAATCCGCGCCCAACATGCCGATATTGCCGGAGATATCGGAGGCCAGAACCGGCACCCCGGCGCTGACTGCTTCCACAATCGTATTGGCGCCGCCTTCCATGCGCGAGCTTTGCACCAACAAGCGGCAGCCCGCAATCAGACGGCGCGTGTCAGCGTGCGGGCGCATGCCCAACCATTTCCAGCGCGGATTATTGCGGCATTGCCCGGCTTGCTGCGCCATCTCCGGCGTGAGCGCTGCGCCCACATGCAGCACGCGGATGCGCGACGCTGCGGGTAATAATTCCGCCGCATAGGCCGCGCGCAGCGGGTCTTTTTCGTCGCGCATATGTGCCACGACGCAGACATCAAACGTGCGCGTGCGACGGAGCCGGAGCGCGAGCGTGGGTGCCGACTGAAAAATCACGCGCGTCTTCGTGCGCAGGGACACGGGCAACTCATCCTGCCCGCGCGTCTGCAATACCACCAGCCGTGTCGCCAGTTGCAGCGAATGCTGTGCGGCTTGATCGGTCTGGATATCGCGATACAGATCGGTGCCGGTCAGCACTACGATCAAAGGGCGCTGCGGATAGGCTCGCGCAAATTCGGCGATGGCCGCATAACTGCGGCGTGCGTGCAGGGCAATCATCGCATCGGCCGGCTTGCCGTCCCACTCCACCGCCACCTCAACCCCATGCCCTGCGGCGCGCAGAAAACGCGCCCAGCGCAGCGCCGTATGCGCATTGCCGTTGCGCGCGGCAGGCGGGTAAGGTGTAATCAGGGCGATGTGCATGGTGTTGGCGTGACAGGCGCTTAGAATGCCGATGAACCAGTTGTCTTTATAACATGATGCCACCCAGCAACCGACTGAACAGCGGCTACACCGCAGACCAGCTGATCGCCAGGCTAGCGCGCGCGCGCGGCCAGTTGCGCGCACTGATCGACTGCCTGCCCGCACACGCCTGGCTCGGCCCGCAAGCCGCACATTTGAATCCGCCGCTGTGGGAATACGGTCATATCGTCTGGTTTGCCGAACGCTGGTGTCTGCGCGCGCGCCCGGATGGCACTTGCGCGGCAAGCCTCTCAGGCAATGCAGATGCGCTCTACGATTCTTCCAGCGTGGCGCACGGTACGCGCTGGACGCTGCCTCTGCTGCAGCCCGCTGCGGTTAACGACTACGCCGACCATGTCGCCGCTGCCATTGCCGCCCGCCTGCGCAGCAGCCAGAGTAATGAGCGCAGCAGCCTGGATAATGAACGGGCCTACTACGCCGAGCTGTGCCTGTATCACGAGCTGATGCACATCGAAGCCTGGTGGATGGCATTTCAGGATCTGGGTTACGCACCGCCGATGCCGCTGTTGGCAACCCAACTTCCGCCTACTCAACGGCTTGTTTTTGCCGCAGGCGAGGTGGCTCTCGGCAGCACGTCCGATGCCGGATTCGTTTTCGACAATGAAAAATGGCAATACACCGTGCGCGTACCAAGCTTCGATATCGACAGCACGCCGGGCAGTCAACACAGCTTCCTGGAGTTTGTAGAATCAGGCGGATACCAGCGCCGCGCGGACTGGTCGGAAGCCGGGTGGGCATGGCGAATAGCGAACGATGCGCACCATCCCGCCTACTGGCGCAAAGAAAATGGCCGGTGGCAAGTGCGTTGCTTCGATCAGTGGCAGCCGCTCATCGCCGACGCTCCGATGCTGCACGTCAATCGCTTCGAAGCCGAAGCCTGCGCCGCCACGCAAGGGCGGCAACTCCCCAGCGCCGCGCAATGGCAGCGCGCCACCCAATCACTGGACTTTCATTGGGGCAGCGCATGGGAATGGCTGCGCGATCCCTTTACGCCCTACCCCGGATTTTCGCCCGACCCGTATCAGGACTACTCGCAGCCCTGGTTTCATACCCATAGTGAATTGCGCGGCGGCGGTCCCGCCACCGACGCGCAGTTAAAGCGCCCCGGCTTCCGCAATTTTTATTTACCGCACCGGCGTGATGCTTTTTCCGGATTCAGAACCGCGAGCCGGGATGATTGATCGGACAGCGCCCGCCCGTCAAAAAAACACAGCTTCAACGATGGACACGCCCCATTGCGGGTTGCAAATCTGCGCTGAGCGTCTCGCGGCTATCGAATACAAAACAATCGCCCTGATAATGCGCGCTGCCGACTTCCTCGAAATATTTGAGGATGCCGCCCTCAAGCTGGTAAACGCGATCAATACCGGCTTCCCGCATGTGGATTGCAGCTTTTTCACAGCGGATGCCGCCAGTGCAAAATGACACAACGGTCTTGCCGTGCAACTCGGCATGATGCGCCGCCAGCCGGGCAGGAAACTCGGTAAAGCTGGCGATGCTGTAATCCACCGCCCCATCAAAAGTACCCGCTGCCACTTCGTAGTCGTTGCGCGTGTCCAGCATGACAACGGGGCGGCCTTCGTCGTCGTGGCCGCAGTCCAGCCAGGCTTTGAGCGTCGCCGCTGCAACCGAAGGCGCGCGTCCCGCTTCCGGCCGCACCAGCGGCAGCTTCATGGTGATGATTTCTTTCTTCAGCCGCACCCGCAGCTTCTTGAACGGCGACAAGGCAGACAGGCTTTCCTTGGGCATCAAATCAGCGAAGCGCGGGTCGGCATGCAGATACGCGACGATGGCATCCATCGCTTCACGCGTGCCCGCTAAAAAAACGTTGATGCCTTCCGGCGCAAGCAGAATCGTGCCCTTGAGTTGCAAGTCAACACAACGCGCAGTCAAGTCCGCCTTGAGCGCCTCGCGGTCATTGAGCGTAATGAACTTGTAGCAGGAGATATTGACGACGTGCATGGCAAGGCATTCAAGCTGACGGGTGCTTTCAGGCAGCGTCCGTCCCTGTTGGCGGCACATCGCTCGCCGGGGACTCGCCCTCTGGGGACTCGGCATCGATCTCCTGCCCGTCTTCCGGCGCGCCGTCTTTGCCTTCGGCTTTTTGCTTGCGCTTCTCTTCCTTCTTGTTTTTCTTTTCGAGTTCGCGTTGACGTTTTGCAAACGAATAATTGGGTTTAGCCATGATGTAAGTTCCTGAGTGAAGCCGCTATTCTAAACGACCCGGCTGGCCTGCCGCTCTGTAAAATACGATCCTCCCTGTTCATCGCATAACGCCAGTGACCCTTATCCCCGAAATCAAGCCCGAGCAATCGCTGGAACTGCTGCAGGAACTGCACATTCTGACGCGCGACGGCAAGCTCAATCAGGACAGCCGCCGCAAGCTCAAGCAGGTCTATCACCTGTTTCATTTCATCGAGCCGCTGCTGCAAGACGTGCTGGCGCAGCACGCCCGCCTGAGTCTGGCCGACCACGGCGCAGGCAAGTCGTATCTGGGCTTTATCCTGTATGACCTGTTTCTGAAATCGAAATCAACCGGGCACGTCTACGGCATCGAAACGCGCGAAGAACTGGTTGAAAAATCACGCGAACTGGCCGAACGATTGAGTTTTGCGCGCATGTCGTTTCTGAATCTGACAGTGGAAGAATCCATCCACTCAGCCGATCTGCCAGAACAAATCGACATCGTGACCGCGCTCCACGCCTGCAATACGGCAACCGACGATGCGATCAAGTTTGCGCTGGCGAAACAGGCCAAACACATCGTGCTGGTGCCCTGCTGCCAGGCCGAAGTCGCCAGCGTGTTGCGCAAACACAAAAACGAATCCTTCGGCAAAACCCCGCTCTCCGAAATCTGGCGGCACCCGATTCACACCCGCGAATTCGGCAGCCAGATCACCAATGTATTGCGCTGCCTGCTGCTTGAGTCGCACGGCTATCAGGTCACGGTGACCGAACTGGTCGGCTGGGAACATTCGATGAAAAACGAATTGATTATTGCCAGCCACACCGGCACGCCGCGAAAAAATGCCAAAGCGCGTCTGGATGCGATTTTGCACGAACTCAATCTGGATGAACTGAGCGCGCGTTTTGTGTATTGAAGCGCATGTTGACCTGCCTATCGGAATAATTTGATTCAGCTCGCAGCCTTGAGCAGTTTCAGTGCAACCGGGACACTCGCCCCATCGGTATTGATCCAGATTTCGCCGTCCTGCACCATGCATTGCAGTTGCATGTTGCGTTGCGCCAGCGCGGCCAGCGCCTGGCTAGTGTCGGCGGGCAGTTGAAGCACGGTGAGATTATTCAAGCGCGTGAGTTTGGTTTCGATATTTTTCCACCACACGTCGGCGCTGCTGGCAAAACACACGGCGATGACCTGATCGGCGCGGTTACAAGCTTTGCGCAAACGCGTTTCGTCGGGCTGGCCGATGTCGATCCAGAGGCGGATGGAGCCGGTGAGGTCGCGCACCCACACTTCGGGCTCGTCCACATCGAACAGGCCTTTAGTAAACGCGATGCCCTCCGTCGCGTGCAGCGCATACATCAGCACTTTCACCATCATCCGCTCGTCAGTTTCGGACGGATGGCGGGCGATGGTGAGCGCGTGATCGGCGTAGTAATGCCGGTCCATGTCGGCCACTTGCAGGTCGGCTTTGTAGATAGTTGCTTTGAGCGCCATGGGTCGTATCGGTTGATTTCGTTGCGGCGAATTGTACGCTGCACAACACCGCTGCCGCTGCATGGCTTATGCTGTTGCCATATTTACTGAAAGCGTTCCATGACCCCACAAATATTACCGAAAAGTCAGCTAACCCTAATATGGAAATAGATGGATTTCCCCGTATACAGACGCGCTCAATTTCAGCACGTTGTTCATGCCCACCCAGACTCACACGGCACATTCCCTAAAAGAAGAATGATCGCCCCACACCATGAATGATCCGGTCGAGCCGGCCCCGGAAATGGCCACCCTTGCGCCGCGTTGTATTTCAGTCGATCTTGAGGTGGGCAAAGCTGACGCGCACATCCACCAATTCGCCGCCGTACGTGGCGACACCGATCAAGCGTTTACCTTTCTTAAAGGAAACCTGGCCAAAGCACTGGAGGAGCTCGATGCGTTTGCCGAGGGCGCGGCCTTTCTGCTTGGGCACAATCTGGTGGCATTCGACCTGCCCCATCTAGCGGCAGCTAAGCCGGATTTGCGTCTGCTCAAATTACCAGCGGTCGATACGCTGCGGCTCAACCCGCTGGCGTTTCCACGCAATCCGTATCACCACCTGGTTAAGCACTACCAGAGCGGGCAGCTTCAGCGTGGACGGCTGAATGATCCAGAACTGGACGCCAGACTCACCCTGGATGTGTTCCGCGATCAACATGACGCCCTGTTAGCTTTGCAGGAAATCACTCCAGATTTGTTGCTTGCATGGCACTGGTTGACTACCGAGCAAGAT
>JAYVLR010000169.1:0-3695 GCA_043759395.1 Thiobacillaceae bacterium | reverse complement strand
CGAGTTGCAATGGCAGCCGCGCCCGACACCGACGCGCTGCGTCCTCCGCTTGCGATATTTGCGCCGGGAATACTCTGCGGCACGGCGGCCGCTGCCTGTAACGCAACATTATTAAGACTGCCGGGTTGGCGTGCGAGGCCTTCTTCAGGCGGACGACCACCGCCACCACGCAGGGTTTCCATTCCCCCCAGGCGCGCCGCCTGGCGAAACTCGGGATTCTGCGCCTGCACTTGCGGCACCGCGCCAGCAAGATTGGCCGTGCCATCCTGCCGGTCTTCACCGGGACGGGGCGGCAGCGACGAAGCCGCCGCGCTGGGCTGCGGTGCCGCACCTGCACTCGGCGCACGCAAACTGGGTGCCGTGGCGCTGCGCCCGAGTGCGGCCATCCCCTGCGACTGCTTACCCGGATCGGCACTCGACCCGGGTTCCACACTCGACATGGCGCCAACCTTCGGCAAACTCAGGTTCGCCGCTGCGCGTCTGGCCGCCGATTGCCTGCCGCGCGCACCGCGAACCCTTCGAATGTGCGACTTGGGTTCGCGTTGCAACGCTTCGATCTGCGCCTGCAAGATTGCGGGCTTAACGATGGACACAGGCTTGACCGGCTGCTCCGTTTTTTGCCGCTCACTTTTTAGCAACACCGCCTTGTCAGGGTGTTGCCGGTCCCGGGTCTGTTTTTGCGGCTCGAGCTGTACCTCAACCGCAACTTGCGGCGCAGGCATCGTGCGCATCACCAGCCACGGCGCAAGCATCAACAGCAGCGCCAGATGCAGCAGCAGCGACACCGCCAATGGTGCGCCGTCGCGGCGCAGCCAGTTGGGGCTATCAGTGGGCTGCATCAAGGCCTTCGGCTGAGGTTACAAACGACAGCTTGGCAATTCCGGCGCGACTCACCGCCGCCATGATTTCAGCGATGCGGCCATACGGCACGCGGTAATCCGCCTTGATTTGCACCCGCAACTCAGGCTTGTTCTGTACCGCCCGTTTTTGCACCATGTCACTGAGCTTGTTTTCCAGATCAAGCCCCGCAACCTGCCGCTGATCGACGTAGACCTGCCCTTTGGCATCGATAATCAACTCGACGGGTTTGATCGGGTCAAGTTTCGCCACCGCCGCCGTTTTGGGCAGACTGACCGGAACCGCTTGCAGCAGAAACGGCGCAGTCACCATGAAAATCACCAACAGCACCAGCATCACGTCGACCAGCGGCGTGACGTTGATTTCACTCATCGGCGTGTAATCGGATTGCGGCAGCAGCGACATTTATTTGCCCCCGGTCGGCGGTGTGTCTGCGCGGTAAGGCGCCTTCATGACCAGATGCAGAAAGTCAGTGCCGAATTCGTCGAGCTCGGTCACCGCAACACGCACGCGGCGTACGCCGTAGTTGTAGGCAAGCACTGCCGGGATGGCGGTGGCGATGCCCAGGGCGGTGGCGACCAGCGCTTCGCCCACGGGGCCCGCGACAATATCGAGGCTGGCGGAATTGGACAGGCTGATTGCTTTCAGCGCGTGCATGATGCCCCACACCGTGCCGAACAGGCCGACAAAAGGCGCGGTGCTGCCGATGCTGGCAAGCGCCATCAATCCATATTCCATACGCTGTTGCGCCTTTTGCAACTGGCTGCGCAGCGTCCGCTCCAGAATATCCTTGCGGTCGCCGAAGCTGTCCAGACTGAGCGTGATGTCCTGCATGTGCGCCAGCGCTGAAAAGCCCGATTGCGCCAAACGCGCCATATAACCGGTGTGCTGTTTAGCGACCTGTTCGCCTTCATACAGATTCTGGGCGGCCCAGAAATGCTGCTTGAAACGCCGGTTGAGCCGACGGTTACTAAAGCTTTGCCAGAACTTGGAAACAATCAAGGTCCAGGTGATGACCGAAAACAGCAACAACAAGACAACCGCCACGTTGACGGCGAAAGATTGGGTAAGGTAAGGCATCAGAACTCCCGGAACACACCCGGCATCCAGGCATGTGTGAATTTAGTTTATTACTACTCTCTAATACATTGGGGAGTTTAACCGCTAACACCGCATTGGAATACCTGCGTTTTATTGAATGGCCTGATATTTTTGTACCGGCTTGGTTATGATTGCGGGAAAACCACACGGATACGCCATGCGCCATACTGCCGTCCTGCTGATTTCCTGCCCCGACCAGAAAGGTCTTGTGGCCGCGATTGCCGAATTTTTGCTGCGGCACAACGCCAACATCCTGCACGCAGACCAACACCAGGATGCCGAATTGAAGCTGTTCCTGATGCGGGTCGAATGGGACATGTCGGGCTTTGAGCTTGATGCAGCTGAATTCAGCCCAGCCTTTGCGCCGATTGCGGAACGCTTTGGCATGACCTGGCGGCTGGCCGAGTCGGCGCGCAAGCCGAGGCTGGCGATCTTCGTCTCCAAATTCGATCATTGTCTGGCCGACCTGCTCTACCGCTATCAGAGCGGCGAGCTGCACTGCGAGCTGCCAATCATTCTCAGCAACCACGAAGACACGCGCTGGCTGGCCGATGCCTATCACATCCCGTTTCAGTATCTGGCCATGAACAAGGATGCAAAGGCAGAAACCGAGCGTTTGCAGCTGGCGATTCTGCAAGACCTGCGCATCGACTTCATCGTGCTAGCGCGTTACATGCAGGTGCTATCGCCCGATTTCATCCGCCATTACCCCAATCGCATCATTAATATTCATCATTCGTTTCTGCCCGCGTTTCATGGTGCCAAGCCATATCACCGCGCGTTCGAGCGCGGCGTCAAACTGATTGGCGCGACCGCGCATTACGTCACCGAAACGCTCGATGACGGTCCCATCATCGAGCAGGACGTGGCGCGCATCTCGCACCGCGACCATCTCGACGACCTGATCCATAAAGGCGCGGATCTGGAAAAAGTGGTGTTGTCGCACGCGGTGAAATGGCATCTCGACAACCGCGTGCTGGTCTATGCCAACAAGACCGTGATTTTTGACTAGACCTATAATTCGCGCTTTGCCCTCTCTACGACCATGACCGAAATCCTCGTCCTCTATTACAGCGTCGGCGGCAGCGTGCGCGACATGGCGCAACTCGTCGCGCGCGGCATCAACCAGGTTGCAGGCTGCGCCGCGCGCGTGCGCACCGTGCCGCCGGTTGCGCCGCGCACCGAAATCGCCGAACCGCCCGTACCCCCCGAGGGCGCGCCCTATGCCGAAATGCGCGATCTTGAAGAATGCGCCGGACTCGCGCTCGGTTCACCGACGCGCTTTGGCAATATGGCCGCAGCGATGAAATACTTTATCGATGGCACCGGTGCGCTGTGGACCCGTGGCACGCTGGTCGGCAAACCCGCTGCCGTATTCACCTCCACCGCCAGCCTACACGGCGGCCAGGAAACCACGCTCACCAGCATGATGCTGCCGCTGTTGCACCACGGCATGCTGATCGTCGGCCTGCCCTACACCCTGCCCGAAGTGACTAGCACCTCCAGCGGCGGCACGCCCTATGGCGCAACACATTGGGCCGGTGCGGCGGATGACCGGCCCCTGACTGATGAAGAGCGCGCGCTATGCCTCGCGCTGGGTCGTCGACTGGCCGAGACCGCACTGAAGCTGGCGGTATGAAGACCCTGTACTTACTCGCGTCGGGCAGTCTGCTGGCGTTGATCCTGTTGTCGCTGGCGTGGGAATTATGGCTCGCGCCGCTGCACCCCGGTGGCTC
>JAYVLR010000168.1:0-5741 GCA_043759395.1 Thiobacillaceae bacterium | reverse complement strand
TTTTCATGTCACGCTCCTTAAAAATCGCGCTCAACTTTGAAGCCATTGATGATGATGTCGGCGGCCACCATGCGCGCGCCGTGGTTCACCGCGTCCAGGATATCGCTGTCCGACCAGCCCGCCGCGCGCGCGGCCTGCAAGTCGGCTACATTCACGCCGTTGGAATCGCGCGTCGCTTTCAGCACCAAACCGAGCAGGATTTTTTCCTGCGGACTTAACGGACTGTCGTTGAAATCGGCGCGCGTGGCGGCAATTTGTCCGGGTGTCCAGCCCGCCATGTTGATCAGCATCCCGGCGTTCATGTCAATGCAATACGTGCAGTTACCAGCCTGCGATACCAGCATGCGGATGCTCGCCGTCAGCGGAAAAGTCAGCCGGGGGTGCTGCATGATATTGCCGTAATACTCCCACTGATGCCGGAGTAAAAAAGGGTTGGCGCTGAATGCCTGAATCGCTGTGGGGACATAACCCCAGGCTTGCTTGATCTGCGCATAAATCTCTGCGATCTCGCCGGTTGCGGTTTCGGGGGTCACGGTTTGCAGAATGGTCATGAGAGTGCTCCTGGAGTGGGCTACCTTGGGATGAGACTGCTGGCGGGTAGCGCGCCAACAGTTCGGGATGCACGTTCGGGACAGGGGAGTGCGTGTTAAATGCTTTAGGGAAGCGCTGATTAATTCGTCATTCCCGCCTGCGCGGGAATGACGAATTAATCAGTGCCTCCTTAGCGTTTCAGCGTATCCAGATACTGCCCGAGTTGCGCGAGGCAGCCGCGATAAGCGGTGACGGACTGCGTGTTTTTACTCATGCCAATGCAGCCTTCGAGCGCAGACACGATGAAGAAGGCCGTTTCCGCTGCATCGACCGTTTTTTTCACCTCGCCGGATTTTTTTCCGCGTGTCAGCGCATCCGCAATCACGGCGACCCAATCCTGAAACAGGCTGTTCAGTTGCAGTCGAAAGGCTTCGTCCAGCGGACTCATTTCCTGAATCAGGTTATTGAGCGGGCAGCCCAGCGTCACCACCCAGGGATCGCTCTCGGCTGTCTTGGCTGCAAGCAGCGCTTGCATCGCCGTCAGCGGCTGCGTGGTTTTCGCCAGTGGCGCAAACATCATGTCGGCCAGACGCGGGCGGATCATTTCTTCGACGACCGCCAGGCCAAGCGCTTTCTTGTCCGGAAAGTGGTGGTACAGCGCGCCCTTGGTCAGCCCGGTGTCGGCCAGAATCTGCGTGAGTGACGCGGCCTGAAATCCGCGCTGATGAATCTCGGCGAAAGCGGCTTCGAGCAGGGCATGCCGGGTGAGGTCGGCGGCTTTGGTCGGTGTGTTCATGCCATCATCATACATACCGGTTGGTATGTGTCAAGCCGCCGGCAGAAAAACCTGCGGATCGCCGTTCGCCGGATCAAGCGGGCGGTTTATTTTAAGCAAACATTCATTTGCATTATCTTGTTTTATGAAGATAATAGAAATTATGGTTTCCAATAATTATCATAAAACGCTTGAGCAATTAGGTGCACGCTTGCGCGCCAAGCGCCTGGAACAGAACGAGCCGCAGGCGCGTTTTGCGGCGCGCATCGGCATCTCGGTACCCACGTTGCGGCGGCTGGAGCAGGGCGATGCCAGCGCGCAGATCGGCCACTGGCTGGGCGCGCTTGACGTGCTGAACCGCTTGCACGAGGCGGACGCGCTGCTGGGTGCATCGGCCAGTCTGTTTGCTGCGGCCGAGCCAGTGTCGCCGTCGCGCCAGCGCGCGCGGCGCAGATTGAAGGCGCCGCTATGATCCGGCTCGATGTCTGGCTGAGCTTGGCCGACGGTGCGCATATTCGCGCGGGCGAACTGGCGTGTGAGGATGCCGACGGGCAGGGTCGCTACGCCAGCGCATTTCGCTATGTGGCGGAATATCTGGCCGACCCGCGCGCCTTTCCGCTCGACCCCGCTGCGCTGCCGCTAAGCGCGCAGGAATTCCGATCCACCCAGCTTAATCCGCCTTTATTGGCGCTGGAAGACGCGCTGCCCGATGCCTGGGGGCGGCGTTTGCTGATCCTCAAGCATGGCCTTGCGCGCGGTCGGCAAGCCGAGCCGCATTTGCTGCGGGTGCTGGGCGGCGCGGGATTGGGTGCGCTCAGTTTTGCTTCGCCGGGGCAGGTGCCCGCGCAGCATGAGTCTTCAGCGCAGAGCGTGGCGCTGGATGCGCTGGCCGCCGCTGCCGCCCGGCTGGAAGCGGGCGGCGAAATCGATGCCGCCAGCCGGATTCTGCTGGCGGCGGGCAGCTCGCCCGGCGGTGCCCGCCCCAAGGCGCTGGTCTGCGACGACAGCGGCCATTGGCTCGCCAAGTTTTCCAGTCGCCGCGACGATGCCGACATGGTGGGTCTGGAAGCGGCGAGCCTGGAACTGGCGCGACAAGCGGGCTTGATCGTGCCCGATTTTTACCTTGCCGTTTTGTCCGGCACGCGCCGTGCCTTGCTGGTGCGGCGCTTTGACCGCACGGCACAGGGGCGTTTGCACATGCTGAGTTTTCGCGCGCTGCTGCAGGCGAGCGGATATTACGTACAGGGCTACGCCGATTTGATTGGCGCATTGCGGCGTTACGGCGCCGAACCCGAAACCGACGTGCCGCGCCTGTACCGGCAAATGGTTTTCAACGCCCTGCTGGGCAATACCGACGACCACCTGAAAAATTTCTGGTTGCTGCACGCCGCGCACGGCTGGGTCTTGTCGCCCGCGTTTGATCTGTTGCCCGATACTGGCGCGCTGCGCGAACACGTCCTGCTGTTCGATCAGTCGCCCGCCGCCCCCAAGCCCGCGCAACTGGCCGCGCTGGGGCGCAAGTGGGGCATCGCCGGAGCAGCGGCGATTTGCGAAGAGGTGCGCGCCGCGATGAGCGGATTTGGCGAGATTGCGGCACACTACCAAGTGCCGCACACTGACATCGAACGCTTTGCATTAGACATTAACCGACGGATTTCCCATGCCTGATCTCGCCACTTACGCCGCGCATTCCACTCAAACACGCGGCAGGCTGCACGCCGAGCCGCCCGCCGCACCGCGTTCCGAATTCCAGCGCGACCGCGACCGCATCATTCACTGCACCGCTTTTCGGCGGCTGGAATATAAAACGCAGGTGTTTGTAAACCACGAAGGCGACCTGTTTCGCACCCGGCTGACGCACAGCCTGGAAGTCGCGCAAATCGGCCGCACCATCGCGCGCATCCTGCTACTGAACGAAGACCTGGTTGAAGCCGTCGCGCTGGCGCACGATCTGGGGCATACGCCGTTTGGCCACGCCGGGCAGGACGCGCTCAATGCCTGCATGCGCGAGCACGGCGGCTTTGAGCACAATCTGCAATCCTTGCGCGTGGTGGACGTGCTGGAAGAACGCTATGCGGAGTTTGACGGCCTGAACCTGACGTTTGAGACGCGCGAAGGCATCCTCAAACATTGCTCATTGCCGAATGCAGAAAAGCTCGGTGAATTGGGCAAGCGCTTTCTGAATAAGACCCAGCCCGCGCTCGAAGCGCAGGTTGCCAACCTGGCCGACGAAATCGCCTACAACAACCACGATGTCGATGACGGCCTGCGCTCCGGTTTTATCACCCTGGAACAACTTGCCGAAGTCAGTATTTTTGCCCGCCATTTAAACGAAGTCCGCAGCAAATATCCGGCGCTGGCCGGGCGCCGCGTGGTTACCGAAACCGTGCGCCGGATTATCAATACCCTGATTCTCGATCTGGTGGCGGCCACGCGCATCAACATCGAAAACAGCGCTGTACAGACGGCAAACGACGTGCGCGCCGCCCCACTGCTGGTGGCCTTCAGCCCGGCGGTGCTGGAAGAACACCGCGAACTCAAGCGCTTTTTGCGCCAGCATTTATACCGGCACTACAAAGTCGCGCGCATGAGCAGCAAAGCCCAGCGCATCATCACCGACCTGTACGCCGCCTTCATCGGCGATGCGCGCCTGCTGCCGCCCGAGCATCAAGCGCGCGAATCGCTGCAAGGCGCGCGCGCCGTGGCCGATTACATCGCGGGCATGACCGACCGCTATGCGATACGTGAGCATCAGCGGATTTATGCGGTGGAAGAAATTTATGGGTAAGAAATCACGCGTCGCAGGCACAAGCGCGCCGTCGCGCATCTTCCTGGCGCTGCTGCTAGCTCGCGCATTCACCTTGCCTGTTGTCGCCGCAGACGATCTGGCTGCCAACCCCTACCGCCCCAGCGTGGGCAGTCCCGCGAGCCTGTCCGCACCCGGTTATTTTGAATGGGAGGCGGGGTTTGCCAACGTGCGCGAGGGCAGCGCGCGTACGCGCAGCGTGCCGATGCTGCTCAAATATGCGTTCACGGATCGGGTGGGAATGAGTCTGGGCATCAGCCCGTGGATGAGCGTGACCGCGCCCACAGGCGATAACAGCGGACAGAGTGACGGCACGATCACCCTCAAGCTGGCGCAGCCGGTCAATGATGATCTGATGCTGGGCAGCGAGTTGACTGCCAGCATTCCGGTGGCATCCAACGGATTCGGCAGTGAGCATTCTGATGTCACACTCAACCTCATCGCCAGCGTCGATGTGGCCGGTTTTCACAGTGATCTCAACGTGAACTCAACCCGCATGGGTGACGCGCCAGCGGTGGGGACGCGCTTCATCACCGGCGGCTCAGCAGGGCTGTCGCATGCGCTCAACGACCGCTGGGGCGCAGGGCTGGAAGTGTCTGACACCCGGCAAGACGGCAGCAACTCGTCAACCCAATGGCTGGGTTCTTTGAGTTATGCGGCCAGTCCACGGTGGGTGCTGGATGCCTACGCCGCGCGCGAACGGCTGGGCGCGGATCACGCCCGCAAATTCGGTTTTGGCATGACGTATCTGTTTGCCGGAAAATGAGCGCTTCGGTCAGGCTCACCAAATGGCGTGCCGGTCATCGGCCTTTTCGGTCAGTCATGACTTTGACATCTATGGACTCGTGAAGAACGCGAACTAAACCCATCTGTTGGAAGACGAAAAACATGGGCGGTCTTTTCAGTGATATATAGTTCTATCTGCGCAGCCAGATTGGGGAAATTGGGTGACGTGGAATTGCCATCTACACCATGACAGTTTGAACAGACTTGTAATGCCAGTGTTTTCGGTGACGTGTTGGGATTATCCATATCGCGGGATTGCCTCAAGTTTGTGCAACTCAACCCTAGACTCCGCATTGGGTCAATGTGGCCTGTTGGCGATACAGGGAGCAACTTAAGTTCCCTCAAGAGTGATTCACTACACTAGACCCTTGAGTCTGCTTGAGTTTGAGCGCAGCAGGGCACAGGCCGAACCGCAAAACGGGGATTCAGCGCAAGGTGTTCAGATAGGCAATGATGTCTTCGCGCTCTTTCTCTTCAGATATGCCACCGAATGGCATCTTGTTGCCAGGCACTACCTGTTTTGGATTCGCTATAAAAGCGTCGAGCTTGTCAGGCGTCCAGTCAATCGCACTTTGCTTCATTGCATCGGAGTAAACGAAATCCGCCAGACAGCCGGCCTTGCGGCCGACGATAGCGAACAGCGACGGCCCCATCTTGTTCTTGCCCGCGATGGCGCTGTGGCATACGGCACAATCCTGCGCAAACTCACCCGCACCGCGCTTTGGGTCGCCCGCCGCATGCGAAGGCTGGCTTCCCAGCAGCAGTGCAGTAAACGTCAGGGAGATGGCCACTCCTCGGAAAGACTGATGTACGCGCACGCTGATGTCCTTCTGTTAATTTAGA
>JAYVLR010000167.1:0-2299 GCA_043759395.1 Thiobacillaceae bacterium | reverse complement strand
GCGTCGTGGTAGACATCGCTTAAATTGGCGCTGTGAGCCAGCGTACTGAAAGCCGCAGCAAGCGTGGCGGCTAAAACTTTTGTGGCGAATGTGTGCATGCAAAAAACCTCAGTAACGCGGCATCGCGGGGTCAACTTCATCGGCCCATGCCGCCATACCGCCAGACAGGTTAATAACGTCAGTAAAGCCCAAGCTGTTTAGATAGAGCGCGGCGTGATGGCTGCGCACGCCGTGATGGCAAATGACGACGGTTTCAGCGGTTTTGTCCAGTTCGGCCACCCGCCCGGGCAGCTCGCGCAATGAGATCAGCGCCGCGCCCGGAAGATGGCAGGTGTTCCATTCCCATTCTTCGCGCACATCCAACAGCGTGGGCGTTGCGCCGGTTTGCAGGTAGGCGGCCAATTCGGCCGGGCGCATTTGTTTCATCAAGCGAGTCTCATCAAGCGGCCATCAAAACACGAACGCCGCCGGGTGCGGCGCGTTGACCAGCGCTTTTACGCTGGTCTCAAACAAGGTGACGCTGCGATACGCGCCGGGCGCGATACAGGTAATCAGTTGCGCCTGCATGACCGGCGCTTCGCCCACGATGGCAAACAGGCGCCCACCGACACGCAGGCTCAGGCGGAAACTGTCAGCCAGGAGCGGGGTCGAGCCGGTCAGCACGATGACATCAAACCCGGCTTCATCAATCCAGCCGTGAGCGGCATCGCCCGTGTGTAATTGAACGTTGGAGATGCCATGTGCGTGGAGTTTTTCGTTTGCGGCGGCGGTGAATGCGGGCACGGTATCGACGGAGACGATTTCGGCGGCCAATTGCGCCAGCAAGGCGGTGAGATAGCCGCTGCCGGTGCCGATTTCCAGTACGCGGTCAACCGGGCGAATGTCGAGTTCCTGTACCACGCGGGCTTCCAGTTTGGGCATCCACATGGATTCACCGGCACCGAGTGGAATTTCCATATCCACAAACGCCAGCGCAGCGTGCTCTGGCGGCACAAAGTCTTCGCGGTGGATTTTATGCAGCAAATTGAGCACGTTCTGATCGAGTACGTCCCAAGGGCGGATTTGCTGTTCCACCATGTTGAAGCGGGCTTGTTCGATGTTCATGTGCGGCACCAGCCTTAAATTTGTCTGGAAATTTTAACACTACCCAGTGTCACGAACCGGAAATAATGAAACATGAAACCGCGTCTTCTTCCGGTTCGCGCCACTAGTCCAGCGTGCGACGGTAGCGTAGCAGCGCCAGCGTCATCGCCCCCAGTAAAAACGCCAGTAACGGCCACACGTGCGGCAGCGTTTCGGCCAGGCTGTTGCCCTTCAGCAGAATGCCGCGCACGATGCGCAAAAAATGTGTCAGCGGCAATACTTCGCCGATGTGTTGCGCCCAGCCCGGCATGCCGCGAAACGGAAACATGAAACCGGAGAGCAGGAGCGAGGGCAGAAAGAAAAAGAAGGTCATCTGCATCGCCTGCATCTGGTTTTTCGCCAGGGTCGAGAACGTAATTCCGACCGCGAGATTGGCGAACACAAACAGCAATACACAGCCCAGCAGCAACACCATACTGCCGCCGAGCGGCACGGCAAAAATCCAGTGCGCGGCCATCAGGATCAAAAACACCTGAATGTAGGCAATCAGAATATACGGAATGATCTTGCCCAGCGTGACTTCCAGCGGGCGCACCGGCATCGCCAGCAGCGCCTCCATGGTGCCGCGTTCGCGTTCGCGGGTAATCGCCAGGCTGGTCATCATGATCATGGTCATCGTCAGAATCACGCCCATCAGCCCCGGCACGATGTTGTACTGGGTCACGCCTTCGGGGTTGTAGTTGCGATGCACGACCAGCTCGAACGGCGGCGGGCTGCTTTTGAGCTTGGCCAACGCGCCGGTCAATTCGGCATTCAGCGCATTCTGGCTAAGCGTGCCGAGGGCGCCGAGCGCATTGCCGGTCGCGGCCGGGTCGCTGGCATCGGCTTCGACGAGGATTTGCGGGTGTTCGCCGCGCACCAGCCGTCGACTGAAATCGTCGGGAATACTGACGATGAATTGCACCTCGCCTTCGTCCAGTTGCTGCCGCGCGGCGGCTTCGCTGGCAGGCTGGGCGATCACATTGAAATAACCGCTGGTCTCCAGCGCCGCGACAAAGCTGCGCGAGAACGCGCTCGGCTGGCTCACCATCACCGCGGTCGGCAGGCCTTTGGGATCGAAGTTGATCGCAAAGCCGAACAGCATCAGCTGCATCAGCGGAATGCCCACCATCATGCCGAAGGTCAGCCGGTCGCGGCGCATCTGGATGAATTCCTT
>JAYVLR010000166.1:0-3633 GCA_043759395.1 Thiobacillaceae bacterium | reverse complement strand
GGCCCGGAAAAACTCACGCAGGCCTTGCATGAATTAACCGCGAGTCGGCGCGCGTCGGAAGTTGCCATTCTCTCGACCTGCAACCGTACCGAGTTGTATTGCAATACTGCACAGCCGGCAGCGACGGTGGAATGGCTGGCCGAGTTCCACAAAATCGAGCGCCGCGAACTGGCACCCTATCTCTACACCTTGCCGCGCGAACAGGCGGTGCAGCATGCATTTCGCGTCGCTGCAGGTCTGGATTCGATGGTGCTGGGCGAAACGCAAATTCTTGGCCAGATGAAGCAGGCAGTCCACAGTGCAGAAGAAGCAGGCACACTCGGGCTGCTGTTGAACAAGTTATTCCAGCGCACGTTTTCAGTCGCCAAAGAGGTGCGTACCAGCACAGCAATTGGCGCAAATTCAGTATCGATGGCCGCCGCTGCGGTACGGCTGGCCGAGCGCATTTTCCCCAGCATCCGCGATCAGGCCTGTCTCTTTATTGGCGCAGGCGAGATGATCGAGCTATGCATGACGCACTTTGCCGCACAGCATCCACGCCGCATGACTGTCGCCAACCGTACCGAAGAACGCGCACGGCCGCTGGCTGAACGCTTTCTTGCCGACGTTATTCCGCTGACCGCGTTGCCCGATGCGCTCCCGACCTACGACATCATCATTACCTCGACTGCCAGTCCGCTGCCAATTCTGGGCAAAGGCATGCTCGAACGCGCAATCAAACAACGCCGCCATCGCCCGATGTTTATCGTCGATCTGGCCGTGCCACGCGACGTCGAGGCCGAAGTTGCCGATATGGACGATGTATTCCTGTACAGCGTGGATGATCTGGGGCAGGTAGTGCGTGAAGGGATGGACAACCGGGTCGCACAAGTTGCGCAGGCCGAGGCCATCATCAAGACCAATGTTGCGAATTTTCTGCACTGGATGGAAGGCCGCGAGTTGGTACCTACGATCCGCGCCTTGCGCGATAGCGCCGAACGTCATCGCCGTCACGAAACAGAAAAAGCGACCCGCGCGCTTGCAGGCGGCAGTGACCCGCAAATGGTGATCGAGGCTTTGAGCCGCACGCTCACCAACAAACTGCTGCACTCACCCACCCATGCGCTAAACCACGCCAACAGCGAAGAGCGCGAGCAAATCGCAAAACTCATCAACCAGCTCTACAGCTTGCATCACGAATGAAAGCGAGCCTGTCCGACAAGCTCGCTCGCGCTGACGAGCGGCTGTTAGAGCTGGATGCCTTGCTATCGCAACCCGGCGCAACCGGCAGCATGGATGCCTATCGCAAACTCACCCGTGAACACGCCGATATCACGCCCGTGGTCATGCTCTATCGCCAGTATTGCCAGATACTGGCCGGCCAAAAAAGCGCACTGGAAATGCTGTCAGACCCCGACATGCGCGAACTGGCGGAAGCTGAACTCGCCGACGGCGAGACCAAAATTGCACGGCTGGAAGCCGAATTGCAAACTGCGCTGCTACCCACGGATCCGAACGACGAACGCAATATTTTTCTTGAGATTCGCGCCGGTACCGGCGGCGACGAGTCAGCCTTGTTTGCCGGCAATCTGCTGCGCATGTATACCCGTCACGCCGAACGCAGCGGCTGGAAAGTGGAAATCGTGTCGGAAAACCTGGGGGAAGTGGGCGGCTATAAAGAAGTCATCGTGCGCATCGTCGGTCAGGGTGCGTATTCCCGGCTGAAATTCGAGTCCGGCGGTCATCGCGTACAGCGTGTGCCGGAAACCGAAACCCAGAGCCGCATCCACACCTCGGCCTGCACGGTCGCGGTCATGCCCGAAGCCGACGAAGTCAGCGAAATCGACATCAACCCGGCAGATTTGCGCATCGACACCTATCGCGCCTCGGGTGCTGGCGGACAGCACATCAACAAAACAGACTCAGCGGTACGCATCACCCATCTGCCCACCGGCCTGGTGGTGGAATGCCAGGATGATCGCTCGCAGCATCGCAACAAGGCGCAAGCGATGAGCGTGCTCGCGGCGCGGCTCAAAGACCGGCAAATGCAGGCGCAGCACGCCGAGGAAGCGAGCACCCGCAAAAGTCTGATCGGCAGCGGCGACCGCTCAGACCGCATCCGCACTTACAATTTTCCGCAGGGGCGTATTACCGACCACCGCATCAATCTCACGCTGTACAAAATCGATGCCATCATGGACGGCGACTTGACTGAACTCCTGAATGCGCTGGCAGCGGAGCACCAGGCTGAATTGCTGGCGACGCTGTCAGGTGAAAACTGAGTCATGAGCACGCCGCAGACGCAGGCAGTTGTAGCAGACTGTCTGGCTGATGCCGCCGCCCGCATCGGTGAATCACTCATGCTGGACAAGCATGTCGCGCGAATGGAAGCGCGCGTGCTGGCCGCGTTTGCCTGGAACGTCCCGTTATCCTGGCTGATCGCACACGACACCGACCCCCTTGACCACAAGCTATTCACCGTCTTTCAAACCCTGTTACAGCGGCGACTCGGCGGCGAACCCATCGCCTACATCACGGGCAGGCGCGAGTTTTATGGCCGCGAATTCCACGTCAGTCCCGCTGTGCTGATCCCCCGCCCCGAAACCGAGCTGCTGGTCGAACTCGCCCTGGCACGCATTCCAGCCAATCAAACGGTCAACGTGCTGGAGCTTGGCACCGGCAGCGGCTGCATCGCCATTACCCTGGCGCTCGAACGTCCGCTCGCCCGAATCACCGCAATTGACCGCTCCAACGCGGCATTGGCCATTGCGCAGATCAACGCGGACGCCTTGCACGCGCAATTGGAATTTTTGAAGAGCGACTGGTTTGCCGCATTAAAAAACCGGAAATTCGATTTACTTGTCAGCAATCCGCCGTATGTGGCTACGGTCGATCCTCATCTCGCTCGGGGCGATGTACGTTTTGAACCCGTGAGCGGGCTCGCTGCGGGTGAAACAGGGATGGATGATATTCAGGCAATCATCCGCGCAGCGCGCCGACATCTCACCCCCGGGGGAAGCTTAGTGCTGGAACATGCCTACAATCAGGGCGACTTAACGCGCCGCGCGCTCGATACGGAGGGGTTTGAGATGCCGCATACCCACCAGGATCTGGCGGGAAATGACCGTGTAAGCTGCGGGGAGAATCCCAGACACATGCCGAAGTCGAAAATGTCGAAATAATTTACAGATACGCAAGGCCGCGTTATTCTCAATCTTCCTGAAACCAAGCTATATGGTTAATGTGATCAAAACCTTGTAAGGTGGCTCGGTTCTTGCTCTTGAATTGCATACAAACTTCTCGAAGTATTCGAGACAAAATAACGCTCAATTGAGGTTCGCCATGTCAGAAAACAAGCAAAATCCACCCGATAACACGGCTCGGGGTGTCAATACTCAGTCAGGTGAGCCAGCCAGCCCATCACGTCGCAGACTGACTGGCGCAGGTCTGGGCGTGTCGGCAATCTTTACACTGGCGAGTCGTCCGGTGCTGGCAGCTCAGTGCATGTCACCTTCAGCCGCCTGTTCCGGCAACCTGAGCCAGCACGGCACGCCCCCCACGTGCCTCGGACGCACACCCGTCTATTGGAAAACCCATACCAGCCCTGGCGAATGGCCCTCACCCTACCAACCCGGAACTTGCACAAGTTCCTGC
>JAYVLR010000165.1:0-8440 GCA_043759395.1 Thiobacillaceae bacterium | reverse complement strand
CGCTTATTCAACTGCTTGCAAATCCCCGTCTCACCCAAGAGGAACTCGAAATGCCTAACCAATTGAATTTGTTCACGGAAATCTCCGGACAGTAGTGATATGAGATCGCCGAAAGTCGCTGTATCCGGCAAGTGCTCGATCAACTCGCGTGCCATTTCCTTGACTGACTGCATGGTATGTCCCCCACAAAAATCAATGCTTGAATTTTACCCGCATCCTTGCAGGGTCACGCTTGCTTACTTGACGTTCTGGTAAATCAGGAATCAAAGGAACCAGGGGCGCATTAAATTCCCTGCGTCAATGCTGAATAGGTTGCGCCACCAGCTTTACCCCCAGTGCCGCGCAAACCCGGCTGACGGTATCAAAGCGCGGCTGCGCACCGGCGCGCAGCGCGCGGTAAAGCGCCTCGCGGGTGAGACCGGAAGCCTTGGCAATATCGGTCATGCCGCGCGCGCGCGCGACGTCACCTAGCGCCGCAGCTAGCAAGGCTGAATCGTTTTCTTCCAGCACGACGGTCAGATACTCGGCTATCGCCTGTTCATCTTCCAGGTATTCGGTTACATCGAATTCAGGCAGATCGGCGAGCTTGATTTTTTTGGCCATGATTCAATCCTCAAGGGTTACGGCCAGTTTGATGGCCTTGGCAATATCGGCGGACTGCGTGGATTTACCCCCGCCACCCAGCATCACGATCAGCGTGCGCCGCGCTGGATGTAATACATGCGCCAGCCTGCGCCGAAGTGTTCGCGCATTTCGAACAGGCCTTCGCCAACTGACTTGATATCGCCCAGATTACCCAGCGAGGCTTTACGCAGCCGGGTCACCAAGCGGCGGCGGGTCAGGCCATCCTTGATGCCAGCAAGCCAGTCGGCAAATTCTTCAGTGCGCTTGATCGTGTACACGGATCAACTGTAACCAATTGATTACAGTTGTCAAGCGATAAACCGCAAAACGTTTCTCGGCTTGTGACAGGCTTATTGCCGTCGATTCCACACACTGGCACGGCATAGGATAAGAAGTTTGAGTGGCCGCATAAGAAGATTATCGAGACTGCACACGCCCGGCTGTTTTAAGCTCTCGCAAGCGTTTTACGCTCAAGCACCCATGGAGACCTTGCATGTCCGAGCCAATTGAAGTCCGTGAAATCCGCGTTAATCCGATCGTACCCGCCGAATCGGTGCTGGTCGCTACCGCGCGCAGTATGCGCCCCAAAAAAGCCGAGGAGCTGGCACCACGGGATACACGCAAGCACGTTGATACTTGCCCGTTTTGCCGTGGTAACGAGCACAAAACTCCGCCGCTTATTCTGAGTTATCCGCCTGACACTGCGGACTGGCAGATTCGCATGGTCGAAAATCTCTATCCGGTGCTGGGAGACGACCGCGAGCAGGCAGGATTCAATTTCGGCCTGCAACAAACCATCGACGGTTACGGGCGGCATGAAGTCATCATTGACCATCACGAGCATGGGACTGCACTGTTCGAGATGTCGGAAGATCATCTGACTGCGCTGTTTGGCGTATTTCAGATGCGGATGCGGCAGTTGTACGAATCGGACGAGCGCTTGCGCTATGTGCTGATTTTCAAGAATTTTGGCCCGGCTGCCGGGGCGTCGATTCCGCATACCCACAGTCAGGTAATCGCGATGCCGGTGGTGCCGGAAAACGTCGAAGCCGAGGTACGCAACAGCGCTGCGCACTATTCCAAGCACCATCACTGCATTTTTTGCGCGCTGATCGACGAAGCGCTCACCTTTGAGGCAACGATTTACGACCGTAACTCCGGCGCGGTGCGCCGCCGTGTCAATGTCGGGCAATACGTGGTCGAGCGCGGCGAAAAATTCATCGCCATCAAGCCCTTTGCCAGTCGCTACGAGTGGGAGGTGCATATTCTGCCGCTGCAACACCAGGCCGAGTTTCTGGATGTAACTGCTGCCGATCTGCCGGATCTGGCGCGCGTGCTGCGCCGCACGATGGCGCGGCTGGACGCGGTGATCGGTGGCGCGCAGTTCAATTTTTTCCTGCATTCGGTGCCGCACGACAATGATCAGGACGCAAACTCGTCGAGTTATCACTGGCATCTTGAAATCTGCCCGCGGACTTCGATCCCGACCGGGTTTGAACTGGGCTCAGGCCTGTTTGTGAATACGATCAGTCCTGAACAGGCAGCGGAGCGCCTACGCGCAGTCGAATTGTAATATTCACGCGATCAAGCTTGAAACGCAGTATGTCAGATACCATATGAGACATGAGCGCTGTGTCTTTATCGCAATGACTGCGGTTAAGGGCTTAACTCACTCATTTAAGAACTGGATCTGCTCCCTTGTTTCAAATCATTAAAGGCGGGTGTTTTGTTTGACCGGCATGCCGGGGGCGAGCGCGTCATTTTGCTCGCTCTGAATTTTGGCGATCCGGATTACACCGATAGCGTTGCCGAGCTGCGTCTGCTGGCTCAAGGCGCAGGTCTTGATATTGTGGGCGAAATCCTGGGCAAGCGCAGCCGTCCCGACGCTGCATTATTTGCCGGTAGCGGCAAGGTGGATGAGTTAGCGGCACTGGTGCAGGCCGCCGCCGCTGATGTGGTCATTTTCAATCACGAGCTTTCACCTGCGCAGGAACGCAATCTTGAGCGCCGCCTGCAGTGCCGGGTGATTGATCGGGTCAGCCTGATTCTGGATATTTTTGCACGTCGCGCCCACAGTGCCGAAGGCAAACTGCAAGTCGAGCTGGCACAGTTGCAACACCTCTCTACCCGCCTGATCCGTGGCTGGACTCACCTTGAGCGTCAACGCGGCGGCGTAGGTATGCGCGGCCCGGGTGAAAAGCAACTGGAAACCGACCGTCGCCTGATCGGTGTGCGGGTCAAAGCCTTGAAAGAGCGATTGTCCAAGCTGGAAAAGCAGCGTCGCACCCAGCGCCGCGCACGCGAACGTAATAACGTGTTATCAGTAGCCCTGGTGGGCTACACCAATGCTGGAAAATCCTCGTTGTTTAACGCCTTGACGCGCGCCGGCGCGTATGAAGCCGATCAATTATTCGCCACGCTGGATACGACTACACGCAAAGTCTATCTGCCCGGCAAGGGTGAATGGATGGGGCGCGAAGTCGTGCTGGCCGACACGGTTGGGTTCATTACACGCCTGCCCCACAGCCTGATCGCCGCATTCCGTGCCACGCTGGAAGCGACGGCCGAAGCCGATCTGTTGCTGCATGTCATCGACACGGCAAGCCCCAACCGTGAACGTCAGATCATTGAAGTCGACAAGGTACTGGAAGAGATTGGTGCCGGGAATGCCGAGATGTTTCAGGTATACAACAAGCTGGATCTGGCCAGTATCGCGCCGGGGGTGAGCCGGGATGAATATGGTAGACTCCACGCTGTATATGTGTCGGCCAAAACAGGTGCTGGACTTGATCTTCTGCGTACTGCACTGACTGAAATCCTGTCCGGTTTGCGTCCCGCGAATGAGCCGACCTTTAATGACGATATCCCCTCTCAACATTTTATTTCGGCAAGCTAAACCATATGGCCTGGAATGACCCGCAATGGGGCAACAACGGTAAAAAAAATGCCGGCCCACCTGATCTGGATGAGCTCTGGAAAAAGTTCAATCAACGTCTGAGCAGCCTCTTGGGAAGTAAAGATGGCGGCGGTCGGGGAAATAATGAATCTCCCGATTCCGGCAATTTTGCGGGCGGCGGTAATCTGCTGGGCCTGTTGATTGGCATGCTTGCGCTGCTGTGGATTGCCAGCGGGTTTTATATCGTGGATACCGGCCAGCGCGGTGTTGTGCTGCGTTTCGGCAAATATATCGAAACGACCGATCCCGGCCCGCGCTGGCACTTGCCGTGGCCCATCGAAGCACGCGAAATTGTGAACGTCGAGCAGGTTCGCACCATCGAGGTGGGGTATCGCAACGCAGTCAAGAACAAGGCGCTGAAAGAATCCCTGATGCTGACCGATGACGAAAACATCATTGATCTGCAATTTGCGGTGCAGTACATCCTGAAGGATCCAATGGAGTTTCTGTTTGTGAATCGCAGTCCTGAAGATTCCGTATTACAGGTGGCCGAAACCGCAATGCGTGAAATCGTCGGCAAAAATAAAATGGACTTTGTATTGTACGAAGGCCGTGCCGAAATTGCGGTGCGTGTGAAGAAGACGATGCAGGAAATACTCGACCGCTATAAAACCGGGATCAGCATCAGCCAGGTAACGCTGCAAAACATCCAGCCGCCAGAACAAGTGCAATCTGCATTCGATGACGCAGTGAAGGCGGGCCAGGATCGCGAGCGCCTGAAAAACGAAGCGCAGGCCTATGCTAACAATGTCATCCCGAGTGCGCAGGGTGTGGCAGCTCGGCTGCAACAGGAAGCTGAAGGTTATCGACAGGCGGTCATGGCGAATGCCCAAGGTGAAGCCAGCCGCTTCAGCCAGATTTTTACTGAATACAAAAAAGCGCCGCAAGTTACGCGCCAACGAATGTACCTGGATACCATGCAGACGGTCATGAACAACACCAGCAAGGTGTTGGTGGATCAAAAAGGCGGCAATAGCCTTCTCTATCTGCCGCTCGACAAGCTACAGCAACTTGTCAGCCAGCCTTTCACTGGGGTACCGGAAGTGCTGGCGCAACCCGCGCCCAGCATCCCTCCGCCATCGGTCGAGACACGCTCGCGCGATGCCTTTCGCAGCCGTGACCGGGGGGATCGGCCATGAGTAAAAATTTCAGTACCCTGCTAATCGGCCTCATCGTCGGCCTGGTCATCCTCGGTGCCAGCATGTTTACGGTTGACCAGCGCGAAAATGCCATGGTCTTTCAGTTAGGCGAAGTCGTCTCGGTGAAAAAATCACCCGGCCTGTATTTCAAAATGCCGCTGGTGCAAAACGTCCGCTTTTTTGATACGCGCATTTTGACCATGGATGCCGCCGACCCTGAGCGTTTCATCACGTCCGAAAAGAAAAACGTACTGGTCGATTCATATATCAAGTGGCGAGTTGTGGATGTGCGGCAATACTACGTTTCAGTTGGCGGCGACGAAACACGTGCGCAAATTCGCCTGAACCAGACTGTAAACGACGGCCTGCGCGCCGAGTTCGGCAAACGCACTATCCACGAAGTGGTGTCAGGCCAGCGTGAAGACATCATGAACCTGATTCGCACCAAAGCCGATTCCGATGCGCGCAAAATTGGCGTACAGGTTGTCGATGTGCGCATCAAGCGGATTGACCTCCCTGAAACCGTGTCGGTCGATGTATACCGGCGGATGGAGGCCGAGCGTAAACGCGTGGCGAATGAGTTGCGTTCCACCGGTGCCGCAGAAGCCGAGAAAATCAAGGCCAATGCGGACAAGCAGAAAGAAGTGATTGTCGCTGAAGCCTATCGCGATGCCCAGCGCATGAAGGGCGAAGGCGATGCTAAAGCAGCTGGAGTCTATGCCGCAGCTTATGGTCAAAACCCGGAGTTTTACGCGTTTTACCGCTCGATGCAGGCGTATCGCGAGAGCTTTAAAAGCAAGAGCGACGTGATGGTGCTCGACCCCAGTGCGGACTTCTTCAAGTATATGAAGAATCCGAAAGCCGGGGGAAAATGACCCTCAACGAGGGTTTCACCGGTCTGGGTTTGTTGCCGGTCGTTGAAGGCGTATTGCCGTTCGCCGCACCGGGTGTAGGGCGCGACAGCTTTCGCAGAATGACTGAAATGAACGATGGCCAAATACGATTTATCGTCGCTGCCTTGGGCGTGCTAGCGTGTATTTCACGCCTGCGACGGGGGCAATTCGAGATGCAGTCCGCGAAGCGAGTCATGCCGCAGTGTCGTTCACTGCAAGCGGCTCGCGACGAAGGAATGTGCTCGAATTGACCCCGTCCCTCTGCGTTGCCACGAGAAAGCGCGTCTGCGGCGTTGCGAGCCTGCATCCATCGCTTTCTCGTGGCAACGCAGGCGTGAAATGCACGTTAGTACGCCCATGCCGGGCGGCGTTTTTTTGTTAGTGATACTAAATTAAATGACAGCCTGGTTATTGCCCGAAAACATCGAAGACGTGTTGCCGCCGCAGGCCTGGCGTATGGAAGATATGCGCCGCGCGCTGCTTGATTTGTTTCGTGCGCGCGGCTATCAGCTGGTCATTCCGCCTTTGATGGAATACGTCGATTCGCTGTTGACGGGGGTGGGCGCCGACCTCGATCTCAAAACATTCAAACTGGTCGATCAGCTTTCCGGTCGGCTCATGGCCGTGCGTGCCGACATCACGCCACAGGTGGCGCGCATTGATGCGCACCTGCTGGCGATGAATGCAGTAAACCGCCTGTGTTACGCCGGCAGCGTGCTGCATACCCAGCCAGACGGCTTTCATCGCTCGCGTGAACCGATCCAGATTGGCGCAGAGTGTTACGGCGAAGCGGGTGCCGAAGCCGACCTGGAAGTTTTGACCTTGATGCTGGATGCCTTGCACAGCGGCGGCATCAAAGACATTCAGCTTGATATCGGCCATGTCGGCGTGTACCGTGCCTTGGCCTCGGAGGCCGGGTTGACTGGCGAAATCGAGCATCAATTATTCGAGGCGCTACAAGCTAAAGACAGCAGTGCCGTGGCGAATCTGACTGTCACGTTGTCGCCGGTCTTGCGCGATGCGTTTGCCGCATTGCCGCAGCTCTATGGCGCGCGCGAAGTTTTGGCTGTGGCGCGAAGCCGACTGCCGCAATTGCCGTCGGTGATGGCGGCACTGGACACGCTGGACACGCTGGAGCGCGGTCTGGCTGCTATCCACATCGAAGCCGCCTACGACCTGGCAGAGCTGCGCGGATACGGCTATCACAGCGGCGTAGTGTTTGCCGCTTATACAAAAGGGCGCAGCCGCGCCATTGCGCAAGGCGGGCGCTACGACGAAGTAGGCCGCGTATTTGGCCGTGCCCGTCCCGCCACCGGTTTCAGTCTGGATCTGCGCGAGCTGGCTGTAGCCGGTTCAACTCATTAACAACGGGAGATTAGCAACATGGCAGCAAAAAACGTCGTCGTCATCGGCACCCAGTGGGGTGATGAAGGCAAAGGCAAAATCGTCGACTGGCTAACGGATCGCGCACAAGGCGTGGTGCGTTTCCAGGGTGGCCACAATGCCGGCCATACGCTGGTGGTCGCGGGCAAAAAAACCGTGCTGCATCTGATCCCGTCCGGCATTTTGCGCGACAACGTTACCTGCTATATCGGCAACGGTGTTGTACTCTCCCCCACCGCGCTGCTGGAAGAAATGGACATGCTGGCCGAAGCGGGCGTGGTTGTGGCGAGCCGCCTGAAGATCAGCGAAGCCTGCCCGCTCATCATGCCGCATCACGTGGCGCTGGATCGCGCGCGTGAAATTGCCAAAGGTGCCGGTAAAATCGGCACCACCGGACGCGGCATCGGTCCGGCTTACGAAGACAAGGTCGCGCGCCGCGCGTTGCGCGTGCAGGACTTGTTCCACCGCGAACGCTTCGCCGCCAAGCTCGGCGAGGTGCTCGACCACCACAACTTCATGCTGAAGCATTACTACAAGACCGAGGTTGTCGATTTCAACCAGTCGCTGGACGAAATGATGGGACTGGCCGAACGCATCAAACCGATGATTGCCGACGTGCCGCGCAGCCTGTACGATGCCAACAAGGCGGGCGACAACCTGCTGTTTGAAGGCGCGCAGGGCACGCTGCTCGACATCGACCACGGCACCTATCCGTTTGTCACCTCGTCCAACTGCACCTCGGGTGGCGCGGCTACTGGCGCGGGCGTCGGGCCGAACACCCTGCATTATGTGCTGGGCATCACCAAGGCTTACACCACACGCGTCGGCTCCGGCCCCTTCCCCACTGAACTGTTTGACGACACCGGAAAATATCTTGGCGAGCGCGGCCATGAGGTCGGAGCCACCACCGGCCGCTCACGCCGCTGCGGCTGGTTCGATGCTGCCGCGCTCAAGCGCTCGATTCAGATCAACGGCGTGACCGGCTTGTGCATCACCAAGCTCGACGTGCTCGATGGCCTTGAAACAGTCCGCGTCTGCGTCGGCTACAAAATCGACGGCGAAATCTGCGACATCCTGCCAGTCGGCGCCGAATCAATTGCCAACGTCGAACCAATTTACGAAGACCTGCCCGGCTGGAACGATTCGACAGTCGGTGTGCAGTCGTTCGACAAATTGCCGCAAAAAGCGCAGTCTTACATTCTGCGTATGGAGGCTTTGTGCGAAGTACCGGCGGATGTCGTATCGACCGGGCCGGATCGGGTGGAAACAATTGTGCGTCGCCATCCCTATGATGGCTGAAACCCGCAATAAAAAAGCCGACACGAGGTCGGCTTTTTTATTTACAGCAACTGGTGCCCAGAAGAGGACTCGAACCTCCACACCTTGCGGCACACGGACCTGAACCGTGCGCGTCTACCAATTCCGCCATCTGGGCAATAAGGCGC
>JAYVLR010000164.1:0-2384 GCA_043759395.1 Thiobacillaceae bacterium | reverse complement strand
AGACTGTGCTCCGGGCGGGCGGCTGGTTATTCTTTCTGGTGACGTGCATCGTGCTCGCGCTTAGCGCGAGCTACGAACTGATCGAGTGGTGGAGCGCCTTGATTTGGGGCGGCGATGCCGATGCTTTCCTGGCAACCCAGGGAGATGTGTGGGACACGCAGTGGGACATGTTCATGGCTCTGCTGGGCGGGCTCGCCGCCCAGGCGATACTGGCACGCAGCCATGATCGCCAGATGCGGACACTCGTATGGGATCAATCGCCGAGTTGAGTCTGCCCGGATTTTTCCGCCGCCGCAAAGTCCAGCATTTTCTGAATTGAGATGGCGGCCTGGGCGCGGATGCTTTCCTCGATATGAATCTCGTTGCCGCCGGCCTCAAGCACCGCAGCCAGTTTTTTCAGGCCATTCATCGCCATCCACGGGCAATGCGCGCATGAGATACACGTTGCGCCTTCGCCTGCGGTAGGCGCTTCAATAAAAATTTTGCCCGGTGCGGCGGCGCGCATTTTATGGAAAATGCCATTGTCAGTCGCAACAATGAATTCGCGATTCGGCATGCGTCGGGCGGCATCAATAATTTGCGTGGTCGAACCCACCACGTCGGCCTGCGCAACCACCGCCTCGGGCGACTCCGGATGCACCAGTACCGCAGCGTCTGGGTGCATCGCACGCAGCGTCTTCAGGGCATCGGCCTTAAACGCCTCATGCACCACGCACGAACCCTGCCACAGCAGCATGTCCGCGCCAGTAATGCGCTGCACATAATCGCCCAGATGCCGATCCGGCGCCCACAGAAGTTTGTGTCCTTGCCGATGCAGGTATTTCACAATTTTGACCGCAATTCCCGAGGTCACCACCCAATCTGCACGCGCCTTCACTGCTGCGCTGGTATTAGCGTAGACAACAGAAATCCGATCAGGGTGGGCATCACAGAATGCGCTGAATTCGTCTGCCGGGCACGCCAGATCCAGCGAGCAGTCGGCATTCAAGTCCGGCATCAGCACGCGCTTTTCGGGGTTCAGTATTTTTGCCGTTTCCCCCATAAACTTCACGCCCGCGACGATCAGGGTTTTAGCCGCATGCGTGTGACCAAAACGTGCCATCTCCAGCGAGTCCGACACACAGCCGCCGGTTTCTTCAGCCAGATCCTGCAAGTCCGCCGACGTGTAGTAATGCGCGACCAACACCGCATCCTGCGCCTTCATCATCGCCTTGATGCGCGCCTTTAGCGCGACGCGTTCATCAGCCGCCAGCACCTCCTCAACCATAGGCGGTGCCTGAATGAGGGGCTTGAGCGGGACAGGAAAATCAACTTTCATGAGTGTGGTTCAGGGGCATTATTCTGGAAGTCAAAGTATAGCCGGGCATGTGGGTGTATTTCACAACACGTTTATGTGGCGTTTCTATAATGTTGCAAACCAGAAATAGCGGAACAAATGAAACGGATGGATTTTTTCGTCAGGCAAGGCACAGACAATGCAGCCGTATGGGGTATACGGCCAGGGACTGCAACGCAGCATGGCGGGAAAATACGCCATTTCATGTTTCGTTATTTTTGGTTTGTGACACTAGTGGCTTTTGTCTTATCCTTCTGCCCCATGCAACAACTCCTGCTCGACATCCGCCCGCCCGCCATCCCCGACCTCGCCCATTTTGTAGTGGGGCGCAACCGCGAATTGATGGTGCAGTTGCAGGCAATGCTCGAAGGCCGGGCGACGGAGCGCATGGTCTATCTTTGGGGCGCACCACATTGCGGCAAAACCTATTTGCTTCAGGCCTGGGCACAAGCTTGTCACTCGCGCGGCTTGTCCGTAGATGAAACAGGACAACACCCGGCACAAGCAGTGGTGATCGACCATGCGGACGACTGGGATGCGGCGCAACAATTTGCCGCCTTTGCCACGTACAACCGCATGCGCGAAGCGCGCGGGCTATGGCTGGCCGCAGGCCGTCTGCCGCCCGCCGAGCTGCCTTTGATGCCTGAGCTGCGCACGCGCCTGGGCTGGGGACTGGTATTTCAGGTCAACGGGCTGAACGACGAAGAAAAACAGGCCGCACTCGCTCATCATGCCAACAGCCTGGGGTTCCGGCTGGAACCCCAGGTGGCGGATTATTTATTGAACCACTACCCGCGCGACATGGGCAATTTACTGCGGGTGCTGGAAGCCCTGGATCGCCTGAGCCTGGAAACCAAGCGCCCGATTACGCTGCCCCTGGTGAGGCAACTGGTGTTGCCTTGAATGGCTCCAGGTGAATACACACTCAGGCTGCATCTCCGCCCTGCTGTTCCGCAATGTCCTTATGTACCTGCGCCATATCCAGTCCCATCACTTGCTCGATCAGCGCATCCAGCGCGTGAGCAGGCAGAGAACCGGCCTCAGAATA
>JAYVLR010000163.1:0-2186 GCA_043759395.1 Thiobacillaceae bacterium | reverse complement strand
CCGTGATCGCAGGCCGCCCCTGGTTTGATGCCTGTTTTCGGGTACTCGATCCGGCGTGCCGTATCGACTGGCGGGTCAACGAGGGCGACGCAGTTGCCGCCGACACGGTCTTGGTAGACATCACCGGCCAGACCCGCGCACTGTTGAGCGCCGAGCGGCTCGCGCTCAATTTTCTGCAAACCCTGTCTGCGGTTGCCAGTGCCACCCGGCTTTACGTCGATGCCATACGCGGCACGCACGCGGCGATTCTTGACACCCGAAAAACCTTGCCGGGGCTGCGTGTGGCCGAGAAATACGCAGTGCGCACCGGCGGCGGACACAACCAGCGCATGGGTTTGTTTGACGGCATCCTGATCAAGGAAAACCATATCGCCGCAGCAGGTGGCATTGCGCAGGCGCTCGATGCCGCCTACCGGCTGGCCGACGGTCGCGTCAGCGTGCAGATCGAGGTAGAGAATCAGGAGGAACTCGAACAGGCGCTGGCGGCGGGCGCGCCGCTGATTTTGCTGGACAACTTCAGTCTGCCGCAGCTGCGGCGCGCGGTTCAGGTCACGCATGGCCGCGCCTTGCTGGAGGCCTCGGGCAATATTACGCTGGAGAATGTTCGGGAAGTTGCCGAAACCGGCGTTGAGCGCATTTCGATCGGCGCGCTGACTAAACACATCCGCGCGGTCGATTTATCGATGCGGCTGTTGGCCGAAAACTAGTCCAGCCAGCGCACCAGATAAAAAAGCTTGAAGCCTTCGGACGAACGGGCAGGTCCGCTTGCGATGGCAGCGTGCAAGCCCTTGTCCAGATCGGCGCGGCTGCGCGCTTCGTCTTCATCCGCCACCACTTGCACGCAGTTTTCGGGGAAGCGCTTGCGGTTGCGTTTGCCGGACGGCGAGTAAATCACCACCGCCGAGGTGCCGACGACCCCCGCTTCCACATCCGTAAACAGTCCGGTGGACGGGAGCATCTGATTTAGTGCGTTTTTTTCGGAATGCTGCTGATTTTGACGACATGCGCATTCGGCGTTTCGTCCGAATAATGCGGGCGCTCGTTGCGATTCAGACTCTGCATATTGGCCAATTCTGCTTCGCGGCTGGAAATCACCACCAGGCAATCCTTGATGCTGAGGATCGTGGCTTCGCCTAGCGGGCTGGCATTGCCGTCGCGCGGCGCGGTATCGCGCACGATGAAACTGAGCGTCTTGCGCATCATGCGCATGATGCGCTGTTCTTCGGAAAGGTCTTGTTCGGTATCCATATCAGGCTCCTGCTATAAGGCAGCCATTGTCGGGGTTGGCTTAGATTCAGTCAACGCAAGACCCTGTTAGCGAGGCTGATAAGGGATTTACACCGGGATGTGCAATGCCGCCTGCATCGCTTGCTCAGTCACCGGGTAGGTCAACACGGCATGGATGGAAAACAGTTCCAGCAGCTTGTCGATATGGGGTTCTTCACGGGGATGCAGGAATACAATCATCTTCGCCTGGGGCGCAAAGCATTGCAGCGATCGCAGGGTGACATCCAGATTGGAAACGTTTGCACCAGCGTAATTGTTGCCCCAACCGTAAATGAATTCCCCCACAAAAAAATCCGGCGGCTGTTTCTGCAACGCCCGGTGAAGATTGCGGGCACTGTCGAAACGCTCCGCCGCAATGCCCAGTTTCTGATACAAGGCACTGAAATCGGGGTGGAATGGGGATTCGATCAAGGAAAAAAGTGTTTTCATGCTGGCGCAGTTTACATGCGAGGCGCGTTGATTATTCGTCTGTCAGCATGAGGAAGACCTGGGTTGGGCTTGACGACACCCACACGACAAACCAGAATGGAACCATTACGGTTGGAGAAAACTATGCCCACGACCCTGACCCTGAAGAACATTCCCGACGAAACCTACGAACGACTGAGGCAGTCCGCCGACCGGCACCGGCGCAGCCTGAACAGTGAAGCCATCGTATGCCTGGAATCCATGCTGGTGTCGACGCGCATCGCCCCGGCTCAGCGCCTGGCGCGTGCGCGTGCGCTGCGCGCCGAACTGCCGCAAGGCAAATTTCGCGCAAAGGATATCGACGCCGCCAAGCGCGCAGGCCGTGCATGATCGTCGTCGATACCAACATCCTGGCTTACCTGTACTTGCCCGGCGAATTCACCGAAGCAGCCGAGGCGCTGCTTGAACGCGACCCTGATTGGGCTGCACCC
>JAYVLR010000162.1:0-4457 GCA_043759395.1 Thiobacillaceae bacterium | reverse complement strand
GCCAGCCAGCGGGTGCGCCCGCGCCTGTACCTGTAATATTGCCGCTAACGACCCCATAACAGTCATTTGCATTGGCACCGTTAAACGTCACATTCCCTACACTGATTCCCTCGGTGGCCGTTCCGCCCGAGCAATAACCTGGTGCTGCCACTATTGCGTGCGCTGACGACGAGACCCCAGCCCCCAATTCAGGTATTACGTTCGTTTCACGCCGTTGATGCCGCTGACAGAATTCACCGGTTTCAGTCAAGCAATGGGGGACATGCCGCAAAGTTTGGCCGATGCCTTATTGATACGTCTGCGCATTGTGTTTAATCCAGCCAGCGGGGTGATGTCCTTGCGGATCGCGGTGGGTCCAGTGAACCACGCCCCCTTTCGGGCTCCATTCATATTCGCCATAAAAATCGACCACATCCCCAGTGCGAAGCGTATCAATGCGCCCCGCCAGATCGATGTTGTGCGCCACGAGTATCGTCTGCCCGGAATCCAGCCGGACAATGAAGCGCTGATGCCGACTGCCGTTGGTGTCGTCCGGCAGCAGCCTGGTCACCGTTCCCTGCCCCGCAAGTTGCTGGCCGCTGAGAGGGTTTGCAACTGAGCTCTCCAGCGTGGCGTTGGTGCTGCCACGAGCGCCGGGCGAAACGTCGGTGGGCGCTATAGCCGCAGATCGATCCGGCGTGCCGGAACGCGGGACGATTGCGAAGTAGGCGGCAACGGCGAGTACCACGATCAACAAAAATTTATTCATTCCATATCCGGTCACAAAAATTGAGGGGCGGATTAACTTTCCAAAACATCGCGACCCCTGTTCGAAGGGAAAAGCATACCTTGAAGCAAACGAACGTGCGTGTCCGACGGCAGATGTCGGGTTTACGATACTGACATTCCTTGCTGAAGTTTTTTCACTCTCTCGCCCACTCGCCCTCCGAGGTTCAACCATGCACAAACAGCAACTCACTTTCTTCTTTTCTTTTTGCCTTGCAGCCACCTTTTCCGACATCGCGCACGCCGAGGTGGCGGGCATCAAGGATGGCGCCCAGATGACGCGCGCGATCGCTTCCAAGATACGCACCATCTCCACACTAGATTTGCAGCGCGAGAGCGAGCGCAATCCCGAACTGGAGCTGGTCGATATCCGCACGCCAACCGAAATCCAGGACCTGGGCGGCACGATCATGGCCGCGCAAAACATCAATATCCCGCGCGGCTGGCTGGAATTCCGCACCACCGGCCACGCCCTGAGCAAAGACACGCCCATCGTTGTGTACTGCGGCGGCGGCATCCGCAGCCCCCTGGCTGCCTGCACACTGCAACAAACGGGTTATACCAATGTAAAAAACTACGCGGACGGTTTCATCGGCTGGAAAAACAGGGGCTGCCGGTTAAATAACCTGGAAGGAACCGGATTCGGTTGAGCTTGGGCGGATTAACCCGAGATTGTCCATTGAGCGTATTGAAAACAATGCGAGCGCAGCTCACCTGGCTCTGGCTCACTTTGCTCAATTCAGTATTTCAAGTTCGGGTGGCAGGCAGGCTGACAATCACCGCGCCGCCTTCTTTCTTTTCCACCGTCAGCACGCCTCTTTTCTGCGCGTCATCCAGCACCTTGCCAAACGCACTGTAGCCATATTCCGATTCGCTAAAGCCCGGGCGGATGCGCTTGATGGTGTTCTTGATCAGCGATGCCGAAATGTAACCTTCCCCGCCGCGCTCAGCCACCAGTTGCTCCACCGTGTCCACCACGATTGCAATCGCCTGGGCTTTCTTGTCCTCCGCGCTGGGTTCGGCCTTGACTGCGCCCCGGCCTTCGTCGCCCGCAAGCAGGTTTTCAATCACCGGTCGGGCTCTGCGCCGCGACAATTTTACCGGCGTTGCTGCTTCCTTGGCCGCATCCACCACTGGCTTGGCGATCTGCGGCTTCTTTGCCGGCGCTTGTTGCAGCGGCTTGATCTGTGCTGCCTTGATCTGCACGATGTCTTCGTAAAAAATGAATTCATCGCAGTTGCTGATCAGCAGCGACGACGACGAGCCGCGCACCCCGATGCCGATCACGCTCTTGCCGTTTTCCTTGAGCTTGGAAATCAGCGGCGAAAAATCCGAATCGCCGCTGATAATCACAAACGCATCGATATGCGACTTGGTGTAGCAAAGATCCAGCGCATCCACCACCATGCGGATATCCGCCGAATTCTTGCCCGACTGCCGCACATGCGGAATCTCGATCAGCTCAAACGCCGCCTCGTGCATGTCGCGCTTGAACTCCTTGTAGCGGTCCCAGTCGCAGTAAGCCTTCTTCACCACAATGCTGCCCTTGAGCAGCAGCCGTTCCAGAATCGGGCGAATCTTGAAGTCCGGGTAATTCGCTTCCTTGATGCCAATCGCCACGTTCTCAAAATCGCAGAACACGGCAATGTTGCGGGTGTCGGGTGTAGCCATCATGTCTCCTTGTGAGTGATTCTTTTGTGGATGCCACGTGCTGAGGCAAGTAGGGCGGGCACCTCTTGGTGCCCACGCAATCAGCAAAAATTATCCGCATGGGCGCAAAACGTGCCGACCCTACCGGGCTGACTTCATCGCGCCTGGCCGAGCTGCTCGCGCAGACTATCCAGGGTCTCCTGCTCGCCGCGCACGCGGAAGAGCGCACCTTCCTCGTCGGCACGTTCCTCCAGCACCTCACAGCGCGCGAATACTTCCCCGCGCAGTTGCTGTGCCGACCAGGGAAGAAAAAGTTCGGCCTCGACCAGATCGCGCTGAAAAAACGCAACAATCGCCCGGTGCAACTTCACAACGTCGTCATGGCGGCGCGCGCTCATCACGATGCAATCGGGGTACTCGGCGCGTAGTACTGCTTCGCGCCCGGCTTGCGCCGCTGCGTCGCCGGCGTGGTCAATCTTGTTAAAGACGCGGATGCGCGGCACGTCCTGCGCACCGATCTCGTTCAGCACATCGTCAGTGGTTTCAAGCTGGCGCTCAAAGCCGGCATCGCTCGCGTCAATGACATGGAGCAGCAGCGACGCATCCAGCGCCTCGTCGAGCGTGGACTTGAACGACGCGACCAGGCCGTGCGGCAGATTCTTGATGAAGCCCACCGTGTCGCTGACCAGCACGCGCGGGATACTCTCGGGGTGCAGGCTGCGCACGGTGGTGTCGAGCGTCGCGAAGAGTTTGTTGGCGACCAGCACCTCGCTTCCCGTGAGGGCGCGCATCAAGGTGGACTTGCCCGCATTGGTGTAGCCGACCAACGCCACGCTGGCCAGCCCCTGGTGCGCTTGCCGCCGTGCGCGCTGCGTCTTGCGCTCGACCTCCATCGCCGTGATTTCTTTTTGCAGTTCGGCGATGCGGTCGCGAATCTTGCGTTTGTCCAGTTCGGTGTGCGACTCGCCCGCGCCACGCCCGCCCACGCCACTGCGCTGCCGCCCTAGCGGCCCGGCGAGCTTGGCCGCCTCGCGCAGGCGCGGTGCCATATAGCCCAGGCGTGCAATCTCCACCTGCGCGCGTGCGGCGGGGGAGCGCGCGTTGCGGTGGAAAATTTCAAGAATGACCATGGTGCGATCCATCACTTGGCAGCCGACCTCGTTTTCGAGGTTACGCGCCTGCGACGGCGATATCTCGTGGTCAACGAAGAGGATATCGATCTGCTCGGCAGACACCGTGGCGGCATCGTCGTTCCGCGCCGCGCCGTGCGCGGAGGATTGAAGCGCGCGATTCGGCATTTCGAGGTCGGGCTCGGGCTCGCCGCCAGGCTCGGCGTTAACAAAGCGGCGTATCTCCTGCCGCTTGCCCACGCCCAGATACGCCGTCGAATCGAATCCGGAACGCTTTTGCATGAACGTACGCGTGACCTTGAACCCCAGCGTCTTTGCCAGCTCGCGCAGCTCGGTCAGCGATGCCTCGAACTCAACATCGTCCACGCCCGGCAATTGCACGGCTGCCACGATGGCGTACTGGATTTTTTCTTTGTCATCGCTTTGCATTCGGCGTTTTCTACTGTTGAGTGGGCGAGGCCAGAGTGTACCCGCCTATGTAACTGGTGTCGGCATTGAACATGCACATGCCGCCCGTGCTACTGCAGGCGGCATCTAGAATGCCTGAAGCTGACTCCAGTGCTGACTAATGCAGGTTGCTGGACGAGTACAGCAACACCTTTCCACCCAGGAAGTTCACATTTACCGAACGCGCATCGTCACCCCATTTGCAGTTGCGGACACCCATCACATCGTCGCATTTAGCGGGCGCGCCGAACACAGTGACGACTTCGTCGTAAGTCATGCCCATCGTAATTTTATTGTAGTTTTCCTGCGTGAGCTTGCTGCATGCCAGCAAGCTCAGCAGCATGCCCATAGCGAATACGGTTTGGATTTTCATGCGGTTCTCTGGACGAAGTTCAATAATTCAACATCAAACCACATTTTCCATCAGCTTCGTCAATAAGGTCCCAGAAAACGGCTGCCGTTGAA
>JAYVLR010000161.1:0-5748 GCA_043759395.1 Thiobacillaceae bacterium | reverse complement strand
GGGCTGGGGTAGCCTTTGCCAATCAGCAGAACCCAGAAGGTGTGCTCATCTTTAGGGGTGGTGGTGGCGACAGTAATCGGCAGCTTGAGCGTGTCTGCGGCATTGCGAATTTCTTGCAAAGACTGGTGCAGGTGAGCCACAACCAACGGGCTTTCTACCAGCGTGTCATTGGCGACAATATGCACAGGCCGTAGTTGACGGCTGGGTGAAACATCCAGGAGCGCTGAAAAAACCAGGTGGGCAACCAACGTGCTGTCCTTGCCGCCGGAAAATCCGACGATCCAAGGAAAAGTTTGGCTATCTGAAAGATATTCGCTGCGAACGTCTGCTACGAGACCGTTATAAAGGGCATGGAAATCGGCTGCCTCATTTGCAACGATTTCCGGCATTTGTTTAAACGTGAGTTTGTGCATGTATGTGACTTGGCGTAGCCGGATTGCAATTTAACTAGAAATTAAATCAATAATTTAACAAATAGTACAACACAAAGTTTAATCACAAGGCCGCCGGAATTTAACTTCCGGTTTATGGATGAAAAAGCCGAATTTGCTGAGCGTTTGCGCCATGCCATGACAGCGGCGGGCTATGAAGCTCGGCCTGCCGTGCTGGAGAAGCATTTCAATTCGCGGTACTGGGGGCGTTCGGTAACGTTTCAGGCGGTGTCGCGTTGGTTACGCGGTGAGGCCATTCCTTCGCAGGAAAAATTGCAGGTCTTGGCAGAGTGGCTGAACGTGGAACCTCATGTGTTGCGCTACGGGGATCATGTTGCCCAAGCGGTGCGTGCCAAACAGAAACGCTGGGACGAAGGTATCGGCTATCAGGAGCGCGAGGTATTCGAGGCTTTTCTGAAACTGCCGGTGCCGCAACGAAAAATTATCCGCGAAATCATTCTGACGTTCGCCAGGGCGGAGACGGTGTCGGGCGCGTAGCGCTGTGACCTGTTTCCGGGCTTGGCGGCGCGCTCAAATTCCACGTCAGTTCGCGTCCATTCAAAAGACATAAATATCCTGTTATTCTGTTAGCTGGCGTTGTTTTCCAGCAGGCGGTCGCCTGTTCAGCCGCCGTTATGAGGACGTGAAATGTTCAACATCCACCAGATTCAGCAAGTATTTTTGGCCAGCCTGCGCGCCCATAACAGGGATGACGCTCCTTACCCGCACTGGTTTCTGGCCGATTGCCTGCCGACGGAGGTGGCCGATGCGTTGATGTCGCTGCCGTTCAAGCCGACCGAGATCGACGACACCCGGGGCAGGCGCGAGACGAATAACGACACGCGCATCCATTTTGGCGAACAGAATCGCACCCGGCACCCGGTGATGGAAGCCATCGCCGAGGTGTTTCAGGATCAGGCGGTGGTGGATGCGCTGAAGGAGCTGACCGGCGCCCCGATAGCGGGCACTTCGCTGCGCGTTGAGTACTGTCAGGACACTGGAAATTTCTGGCTGGAACCACATACCGACATTGGTGTGAAAAAGTTCACGATGCTGATTTACCTGAATCGCGAGCCGGAAGCCTTGGATTGGGGCACGGACATCTATTCAGATCAGCACACTTATGTCGGCCGCGCGCCAGCCGGGTTCAATCACGGCTTGATCTTCGTGCCCGGTGACGATACCTGGCACGGCTTCAATGTGCGTCCGTTAACGGGAATACGCAAAACTATTATCGTGAATTACGTCGCGCCTGAATGGCGCAACCGGCAGGAGTTGTGCTTCCCGGATCAGCCGGTTGCATGAAAATCAAAACATCAAGATAGCGGGCGCGCGCCGAGCCACGCCATAAACCGGCCATTCAGAAACCAGCCTTTCCTGCCGTATTGAGAACCAAAGCACGTTGCGGTGTTCTATGCGGGTGCGGGAACCGGGATTAGAATCCAGTCTGAACAGGAAAAGGCAAAATACATGGCGCAATTAAAATATTTACCCTTGATGCTGGGGATGTTGCTGACGGCATGCAGCCAGAATATGGTCAAGGCATCGCCGCCAGCCGAAGGCATGCCGCCGGGCGCAAGCGAATCTTCTGAGCCGGTCAAACAGGCGGAGCCGATGCCGGTTCCGGCAGTCGCGGACAATCTGCCCAGGCTGGATTTGACGCCGGATATTTTCTACCAGTTCCTGCTAGCGGAAATCGCGGGGCAACGTGGCGAGATTGGGCTTGCCAAGTCGGCCTATCTCGATCTTGCGCGTAAAACACGCGATCCGCGTCTGGCGCGTCGTGCGGCTGAGATTTCGGTATTTGCGCGCGATCAGGTGGGGGCGCTGGAAGCAGCCCGGTTGTGGAGCGAGACGGATCAGGACTCCGAGCGCGCGAGCCAAACGCTGGCTGCGCTGCTGCTGGCGCAGGGCAAGTTGACTGAAGCCGAGCCGGTGTTGAAGCGCTTATTGGCGAACGATGCGGCTAATGGTTTTATGCAGCTGCCCGCAATGCTGGCAAACACGCGCGACACGCAGGCGTCATTCGACATGGTTCAGCGGCTTGCCGCAGGCTTCCCGGCGCTGGCGGAGGCGCAGTTTGCGACGGCGCAGGTGGCGATTCAGGCGGGCAAGAATGAGCAGGCGGCGGCTGCCTTGCAAGGTGCAGAAAAGCTGCGTCCCGGTTGGGAATCGGCTGCGGTGTATCGCGCACAGTGGCTGGCTAAAACCTCGCGTGCAGATGCCTTGGGTTTTATGCGCGACTTTTTGGCGAGCTATCCGCAGGCGCGCGAAGTGCGTCTGGCGTATGCGCGTTTGCTGGTTCATGCAAACCAGTATCCGGAGGCGCGCTCGCAGTTCAATCGGCTCACTGCCGATTTCCCGCGTAATGCCGATGTGAGTTTGGCGGCCGGCCTGTTGTCCTTGCAAATGGGCGACACGCAAGCGGCATTGGGTTTGCTGAAGCAGACGCTGGAGTACGGCTATAAAGATCCGGATACCGTGCATTATTACCTGGGCTTGGTGGCCGAGGATATGAAGCAGACTGAAGTTGCAGCCAAGCATTATCAGGAGGTGCGGGACGGAGAGTTTCTGGTGCGGGCGCGCTCACGGCAAGCGGGCTTGCTGGCCCGGCAGGGCAAGATGGGCGACGCGCGCAGCTTGCTGTCTTCCACGCTTGGCGATAACGATGTGCAAAGAGTATTGCTGATTCAGGCTGAAGCTGAATTGCTGCGCGATGCAAAAGATTACGCCTCGGCTTTTCAGGTGTTGAGTGACGGCATCAAGCGTTATCCCGATGCGTCCGATTTGTTGTATGACCAGGCGATGATGGCTGAAAAAGTCGGGAAGCTGGATGTCCTAGAAACGAATCTGCGTCGCGTGATTCAGTTGAAGCCGGGTGAGGCGCAAGCTTATAACGCTTTGGGCTACACGCTGGCAGACCGTACAACGCGGCTGGATGAGGCTTTAGGCTTGCTCGACAAGGCGTTGTCGCTGGCACCGGATGATCCCTTTATTCTGGACAGCATGGGATGGGCGCAATACCGCAAAGGCAATTTTGTGCGTGCGCGCGAGTTTCTGGATCGCGCCTACAAGGCTCGCCCTGACCCCGAAATTGCCGCCCATCTGGGCGAGGTGATGTGGGTGTATGGCAAGCACGACGACGCGACGGTGTTATGGCAAGCCAGTTTGAAAAGTCATCCGCAAAATGAAGTCTTGCTGGAAACGGTGCGCCGCCTTAAACCTTGATGCGTCGTGTGCTGGTGGCCGGGCTGGCGATGTTGTTGGCAGCCTGCGCCACGCCCAATCCACCGGCCACGCAACCGCCGTCTCTGCCGCCGCCGCTCGATACGCCGTGGTCGTTACAGGGACGGATCGCGTTGAAGGCGGGCGATAAAGGCCTGTCTGGCCAGTTGCAATGGCACCACCGCAAAGACCGTGACGAGCTGTTGTTGTCATCCCCGCTGGGCCAAGGCGTTGCACGGCTTGTCAGCGATGCAGACGGGGTGTTGCTGGAAATCCCCAATGAGCCGCCCCGGCGTGCGCCGAATGCGGAAACCCTCACCCAGGACGCGCTGGGGGTTGCGCTGCCGCTATCCGGATTGCGCTATTGGATCGAGGCTCGCCCCGATCTGATGCGCCCATTTGAGCAAAGTCTTGACGATGCGGGGCGTGTCGCACAAATTCGGCAGGACGGCTGGGTGATCGATTATTTGCAGTACCTGAATGCACCCGCCTATCGTCCACGGAAACTCAATGTGGCGCGTGAGGCGCTGGAAATTCGTCTGGTGATTGATTCATGGACGACAGAGTAAATCTCATCCACGCGTTTCCAGCGCCAGCCAAGCTGAATCTGTTTTTGCATGTGGTGGGGCGTCGCGATGACGGTTACCACCTGCTGCAAAGCGTGTTTCGGTTGGTCGACTTTGGCGATACCGTGCATCTACAGTGTCGTGATGATGGCTGCGTGGTTAGGGAAGGCGATTTTCCGGGTGTGCCTGAAGACAATGACCTGACAATGCGCGCGGCACGGTTGTTACAGCCGTTTGCGCCGCCCGGTTCGGGTGTCGGCATTCATCTCGAAAAACGTTTGCCCATGGGTGGCGGATTGGGCGGTGGAAGCTCGGATGCCGCGACGGTGTTGCTGGCCTTGAACCGGCTGTGGGATTTGAATTTCTCGCGCCAGCGCTTGCAAGCGTTGGCGCTGGCCTTGGGCGCAGACGTGCCGGTGTTTGTGTTTGGACGCAGCGCGTTTGCTGAAGGGATAGGCGAGTGCCTGAGCCCGGTGCAGCTTCCGCCCGCCTGGTATGTGGTTTTGATGCCGCCGGTGCATATCCCGACGGCTGAGATTTTTGCCGCACCGGAATTGACACGCAACACGCCAGCCCTCACAATAGCGCCCTTTTCCGCCAGCCAGAATCCGGGTGGTGCAGGTCTGCATAATGATTTGCAGGCAATCGTGGTTAAGCGTTATCCCGGAGTGGCTCAGCATCTTGAATGGCTGGGTCAATATGGTGAGGCGCGGATGACCGGTTCGGGCGCGTGTGTTTTTGCCGCTTTTGATAGCGAAGAGGCCGCACACCGCGTGATGCGCGCTTTGCCGGATGGAATGCAGGGATTTGTGGCGCAGGGTTTGGACAGGCATCCGCTGTTTGAATACTGTGCTCAAGAGAATTAAGAAGTACCAGTTAAGCAACACAAGTTAAGTAGTAATTGGGGAGTCGCCAAGTGGTAAGGCATCGGATTTTGATTCCGACATTCGTAGGTTCGATCCCTACCTCCCCAGCCAGACAGATACAAGCACCCGCCGCCCGCACCCTACACTGGCGGCGGGTGCTTGTTTTTTCTTCGTTGGAGTGCTTCTAATGGAGCGAGTGTGTCCATAGACAACTTGATGGTATTTGCCGGCAATGCCAATCCCCGCCTGGCGGAGGATGTGGTGCGCCATCTGAATATCCATCTCGGGCGCGCGACCGTGTCGCGCTTCTCCGACGGCGAAATCATGGTCGAGATTCTGGAGAACGTACGCGGCAAGGATGTGTTTGTGCTGCAATCGACCTGCCAGCCGGCCAACGATACGCTGATGGAGGTGATGGTGATGGTCGATGCGCTGAAGCGCTCGTCCGCAGCACGCATCACCGCAGCGATTCCGTATTACGGCTACGCGCGCCAGGATCGACGCACGCGTTCGGCGCGGGTGGCGATTACCGCCAAAGTCGTCGCCAATATGCTGCAGGGCGCGGGCGTGGATCGGGTGCTGACCATGGATTTGCACTCGGACCAGATTCAGGGTTTTTTCGATATTCCGGTCGACAACATTTATTCGAGCCCGATTCTG
>JAYVLR010000160.1:0-12461 GCA_043759395.1 Thiobacillaceae bacterium | reverse complement strand
TTTCCCGGCAACATCACGCCGGCCAATATCGCTCGCGCGGGCAGCAAGGCGCGCAATCCGCTAGTCGCGCTGAACTTGCGTGAGTTTCCGGTGGCACCCAATATCGACGCGGGCGAGGGGGTGAAGATGATGTTCGCGGAAATGGCCGCCGCCCAGCTTTACCCGCCGCAATACCGCCAGAACACCGATACCGCCGTGGAAAGCGTGACTGTGACGCTGCTGAACCTGGAACGCCCGAGCGCTTGGGACGAGGTGAGTGCCTGGATCGACGCGCACGGCTCCATCGCCAACGCCGACCTGTGCAGGATTGCCGGGGTGGATACGCTCAAAGCCTCGAAAATGCTCGCTACCTGGCGCGATCAGGGTGTGCTGGTGCCACTGCCTGATCGCGCCAAGCGCAATATGGCCTACATGAAGGCGGCACAGCAGGCGGAACAGCCGGATTTATTATCCGAAGGGCTGGATAACAAACCGGAATCTGCTTGATATCCCATATAAATCAACAGGATGTGTTGTTCGTTATTATCTTTGTGGCGGCTGGGGGACGGCTCGCCTGCCCGTGTCGGGCCGCTGATGAAAATAGGAGCGAGCCTTCAACGGGCTAGGCGCGTCGCTATTTCATTATCCAGGCGAGCTGGATAATGAAATAAAAAATGCTGAAATTCATTTGTTTATCAATAAATTACTGGATCGTTCATTATCCAGACGGGGCTTTTTAGCATGTTGATCTGGCATCAAACCTGCAATGGCTTCGCCGTGACCGGCTTGGGCTGTCAGGCTTTGCTTGCGTTGCCGATGACGGCATTTTTCGCCTCCCGCCAATGCCCTGGCATTGCCATCCGCGCTGCAATGAACTGGGGGCTTGAGCAAGTACGGACGCGACAAGTGGTAATCAGTGGCTTTCACTCGCCTCTGGAACAGTCGATGCTGAACCTGCTACTGCAGGCGCACAGCCCGGTGGTCGTGGTGCTTGCGCGCCCAGTGAGTAATGCGCGTCTGAAACCCGATTGGCAAGCAGCAATTGCCGAAGGCTGGATGGCAGTCGTGAGCGCCAGCCAGACGGTGGAACGCCTGACCAGTGAACGAGCGACACAGCGCAACGAATGGGTGGCGCGGCTAGCCAACCACGTTGTCATTGCCCATGCAAGTAAAGGGGGTGAGTTAGCCAGACAATCTGCCTCGTGGACGAACCAGAGATTAAGCGTGCAGAATCTTGTACCCTGATTTTTTGCTTGGTATCTAAGCGCGATAAGTTCAGGTCAGCGCTTCAATTTCATCACTCAGTGTCAGCCACGCTTCTTCCAGTTCTGCCATTTCATCGGTTACACGCTGCAAGTTTTTGCTAGCGTCGGCGATTTCATTGGGGGGCAATTGCGTTTTTGCCAGGCGCGATTCAAGGGCGGTTTTTTCTGCGTGCAGGGTTGCCAGGTTTTTGTCGATTTTACCCAGTGCCTGTTTGAGCGGTTTGGCTTTTTCGGGGCTGGTGCGTTTCTCTGCAACGGCAGGCGGTGTTTCTGGCTTGACGGTATGTTTGGGTTCTTTCCCGGCTTCTTTCAGGCTGTCGCGCAGGCGTTTGCCTTCTTCCAGCAGATAACGCTGGTAGTCGTCCAGATCGCCGTCGAACGGTTCCACGCCGCCGCGCGTGACCAGCCAGAACTCGTCGCATACTGCGCGCAGCAATGCGCGGTCGTGGCTGACCAGCATCACCGTGCCTTCGAACTCGTTCAGGGCCATGCTCAAGGCTTCGCGGGTGGCGAGGTCGAGGTGGTTAGTGGGTTCGTCCAGCAGCAGCAGGTTAGGCCGCTGCCACACGATCATGCACAGTACCAGGCGCGCTTTTTCGCCGCCGCTCATGGTGCCGACAGCTTGTTTGACCATGTCGCCGCTGAAATTGAAGGTGCCTAAAAAGCTGCGCAGGTCTTGTTCACGGCTGGAAAATTGCCCCGCGCCGCCGTTGGCGAGGGTGTCTTTAGCCAGGCGGATCATATGTTCCAGCGGGGTGTCCAGCGGGCGCAATACGTCGAGTTCCTGTTGCGCGAAGTAGCCGATGTTGAGGCCGCGACCCTCGACTACCTCGCCGCTGGTCGCAGTCAGTGCGCGGGCAACGGTTTTGACCAGCGTGGATTTGCCCTGGCCGTTCGCGCCGAGAATGCCGATACGCTGCCCGGCAAAGACCGAGCGGCTCACGTGGTTCACGATCACCGTGGGCGGCGTGCCTGCGGGTGCGTCAGGCGGCGGCGGATAACCGAAGCTGGCATCGTCCAGCGTCAGCATCGGGTTGGGCAGATTGATCGGCTCTTTGAATTCGAAAGTGAAATCCGCATTCGCCAGCATCGGCGCCAGCCGCTCCATGCGATCCAGCGCCTTGACCCGGCTTTGCGCCTGCTTGGCTTTGCTGGCTTTGGCCTTGAAGCGATCGATGAATTTTTGCAGGTGCTCGATCTTGTCCTGCTGCTTGGTAAACGCGGCTTGTTGCAGCGCCATCTGCTCGGCGCGCATGTCTTCAAACGTACTGTAATTGCCGCCGTAGCGGGTGAGTTGGGCGTTATCGATATGCAACGTGACTTGCGTCACCGAATCCAGAAATTCGCGGTCGTGGCTGATTACAACCATCGTCCCGGTGTAGCGTTTGAGCCAGGCTTCCAGCCAGACCAGCGCGTCGAGATCGAGGTGGTTGGTGGGTTCGTCCAGCAGCAATAAATCCGACGGACACATCAGTGCCCGTGCGAGTTGCAGGCGCATGCGCCTGCCGCCGGAAAAGCTGTTGACGGGTTTATCCAGCTCGGTAGTTTTAAAGCCCAGGCCAAGGATCAAGGCTTGCGCGCGCGATTGCGCATCGTGCGCGCCGGCATCGTGCAGTTCCATATAGGCATGCGCCATGCGCTCGCCGTCGTCGCTGGCTTCGGCGGCATCAACTTCGGCTTGCGCTGCGGCCAACACGGTATCGCCATCGATCACAAAATCGGTCGCGCTGGCTTCGGTTTCCGGCATGTCTTGCGCTACTTGCGCCAGATGCCATTGCGAGGGCATGGAGAAGTCGCCTTTATCCTCGTGCATGGTTCCGTTCAACAGCGCAAACAGGGTGGATTTACCCGCGCCGTTGCGTCCGACCAGGCCGACTTTTTCTCCGGGGTTCAAGGAAACAGACGCGCGTTCGAGCAGCACTTTTGAGCTGCGGCGCAGACTGAGGTTTTTAAGGATAATCATGCGGGGGCTACCAGGCTGCTGAAGGTTAAATACGGCGGATTGAATACGGCGGGCGGCACATGCAGCTTCGAAGGCGGCTATTTTACCTTGCCTGCGATTTCAGGCGATTGGCGCTGCCGATCCAGGCATGATGAATCGTCTGCCAGATCGACAGTGGATGATGATTTTCCGGCAAGCCGACCCTGTTTACTGAGGTCTGTGTTCGGGGTGATTTTATATAACTTGTTGTTAGTAAATGAATTTATTGTGTTTCCTGTTGGATACGCATTGTGGCATGTGGCTTGCACCAGTACAGGCAAGCCACCCCGGCAGACGTAACCCAAAGGAGATCATCATGAAACTGCAATTTGGCCATAGCCAACTCGTTCTCGAATTCAGCCCTTCCGCGTTTGCCTGGTTTCACGGCCACACTCAGCGCATGAGCCTGATGAGTCTGTCGGTGCTGTTTGTACAGTTTTCGTTGTTTGCACGTCAGCCCAGCCCGTTCTGAATACACTGTTTTCAGTAATCGATAATGGAACTCGGTAAAAAAACGCGTATCAGCCTCGGCGCATCCCCGGCACTGCTTGCGAGCTTTAGCGGGAGTACGCGCCGGATGTCGATGTTCAGCCTGACCCTGTTCTTTATTGAGTTGCGCATCCTGTGGCGGACGCGACTGCATTAACTATTTATTTCTGTTCCGTCTCGTTCGATTCATCCCCGCGCAGCCTTGTCTTCTGGTATATCCAGCGCTGCGATCAAACCGCCTCCCGCACGGTTTTCCAGCTTCACTTTCCACCCGTTTGACTCTGCTAGCTGACGCACAATGGCCAGTCCCAGCCCGGTGCCGCCAGTTGCTTGCGAACGCGAGCTTTCCAGCCGGTAAAACGGTCTGAAAACGGTTTCCAGTTGTGCATCCGGGATGCCCGGACCGCGATCGCGTACCTCAATGCGTGTGCCCAGTGTGTTGTGCTCCAATGCGAGCTCCACCGCTGTGCCGCCGCCATAACGTTGCGCATTCTGGATCAGGTTGGCAACGATCTGCCGCACAGCCAGTGCCCCGGCGTAGATAGTGCGGGGCGACGCGCCCGGCCAGGCCAGTTTCGATTCTGTGGCCAGTTGATTCAGTAGCGCGCTCACATCGAAGTGCGCGCGCGGCTCGGCCTGCGTGGTGCGCGCCAATTCCAGGTAGCCGCTGATTAACTGATTCATGTCCGCCAAATCAGCGACGGCTTTATCGATACGCGCTGTTTGAATGAGCGGCGGATTGGGTGACTCACGCAATAATTCGAGGTTGAGCTGTAAACGGGTCATCGGGGTGCGTAAATCGTGCGAGATACCGGCCAGTAGCGTGGTGCGGTTATCCAGCAGCGCCTTGACTTCGCGCGCCATGCGATTAAAGCGCCGTGCCAGTTCAGCCAGTTCTGCCGGGCCGGTTTCCGGCAAAGGCTCAGGCACTTCTCCGGCACCGACTTGGCCTGCTGCGATGGCAGCACGCGCGAGCGGCACAGTGATTCGTCGCACCAGTAACAGGGCGGTGAGCAGGGTCAGAAACGCACCCAGGGTTACGAGCGCCACTGCCGCAAGTGGAAATTTGACTGCATAGCGATCAGGAAAAAATCCCGCGCGCAATTGATGACCGCCCACCGGCAGACTTAGCCAGGCCGCTTCTGTTCCGATGGCTCCGCGCAATGTGATGGTTTCGCCCATACGGCGGCTGAGCGCGGCTTCAATCTGGGTGCGGAACGGGAAATTGGGCGCGCGCATGTCAGCGCCAACGTCTGCCGTAGTCAGACGCAAACCGTGACGACGTGCCAGCTCGCGCTCGAATGCGGCGCGTGTTTTTGGCGGCAATTCCACCCAGGTTTGCGCCGACAGCACGATCAAGCCGGCAAGATCATCCGCCGAACGTTCTGCTACCGGCACAACCAGCGTGCGATACACCACCCAGAACGCGCTTGCCTGAAACACGATGAACGCCAGCGCCAGCGTGGCCGCTGTGCGTGCAAACAATGAACCGGTCGGCCTGATTTTATGGCTCACTGATCTGGCCGCTCATGCCGGGCCTTTGCCCTGCGGCACAAACAAATAGCCTTGCCCGCGCTGGGTGCGGATATAGGCTGGATTGGCTGGATCGTCTTCAATTTTTTTGCGCAAGCGGTTGACGCGCACGTCAATGCTGCGGTCGAACGGATCGCGTTCAAACCCGCGCAACTGATCCATCAGCCAGTCGCGCGACAGCGCACGGTTGGCGTGGGTGACAAAGATTTCCAGCAATTCGTATTCGCCGCCGGTCAGAGTGATTTCGTTGTCGTCGCGGGCGAGGCTGCGTGAATCGAGATTGACCGAGAAGGGTCCGAAAGTGACGCGCCGCGCGTCGGTTTTTTCTGCGGGCACTGTGCTCTGCCGCCGCAATACCGCGCGCACCCGTGCCAGCAGTTCGCGCGGATTGAAGGGCTTGGGCAGGTAGTCATCTGCACCGACTTCCAGTCCGATGATGCGATCAATGTCTTCGCCCTTGGCTGATAGCATGATGATGGGCGGAAAGCCCGGCTGCGCGCGCAGTCGCCGCGCCACCGACAAGCCATCCTCGCCCGGCATCATCCAGTCCAGAACAAGTAGATCAGGCAGTTTTTTGGCGAGCAAAGCATCCAGCGCCACGGCATTTTCGGCGGTGTGTACGGTATAGCCCTGGGTGCTGAGATATTCCGCCAGCAGTTCGCGGATTCCCGAGTCGTCATCGGTGACGTAGATGGTGTCTGTATTCATGCGACAACTATAGCAGCGCCCCCCAACAAAAAATTAGCCCCCGGTTACACATGGTTACAAAATAGCGCTTGCGTGAAACAGAGTGCTTACTTTCCTCAACCAGAATGCAAAGCGTGGAAGCAAGCAATCACCACAGAACAGGAGAAATGATGAAGACACGTCAAACACTGCTACTCGGACTGGCCGGACTGGGATTCGTTCTGGCGCTGCCAGCCCGGGCGGACTATCTGGAAAGCAATATTGTGCTGGCGAAACGTGATGACGGGAATAGCGGGTTTGAAACGCGCCGTGATCAACGCGAGGAGCGGAGCGCGAAAGGCAGCAAAAAGCTTCAAACGCGCGATCCCGAATCTTATTCCGAGCCTGATGGCTACGGCTACGGTTATGAGCGGCGCCAGCAGGAACCGCTTCCCCGAGATGATGGCCATCGTGGCCGCCGCCGGTAAAGAGTATTGACCCGGAAATCTGTATTTAAAGGAGAGTAAACATGAACACACGCACATTGAAAGTATCCCTGTTAACCGCCGCCATGCTGGTAGGCACAGGTACCGCTCAGGCGGACTATCGTGACAACAATGACGACTTGCTGGTTCGCGCCCGAGTGGTTTCGTCCATCCCGGTGTATGAATCGGTTAACGAGCCGCGCAAAGAGTGCTGGACTGAATCCAGTGGCTATGAAACGCGCAGTTACCGCAGCAATAATACCGGTGGTTCAGTGATCGGTGCGATTGCGGGCGGGCTGCTCGGTGCCACGGTGGGCAAGGGCAACGGCAGGGTTGCCGCCGCAGCGGTGGGCGCGGCGACCGGCGCGATTGTGGGCGACCGCTGGAATGACGGCGAGCGCCACGCCAGCTATCCGCAGCAGGTGGAACGCTGCCGCACCACCGACAATGTTCGCCAGGTGCTGAACGGCTACGATGTTCGCTACCGTTTCGAGGGGCGCGAGTTTGCGACCCGCTTGCCTTACGACCCGGGCGATTGGCTGAACTTGAAAGTGAGTTTCAGCGTGGCCGAAAACCCGCGCGGCGGGCGTTCGAACCACAGCCGCAACCAGTGGAATGACGAATGAGTCGCCGGACATTATTTAAAAGGAGAACGATCATGTTACGCAAAACACTGATGGCAGCCTGTCTGCTTATTGCTTCCGGCAGTGCCGTGGCCGAGCACAATAATTATGGGTACGGGCGCGCGGTGACGGTTGAACCCAGCGTGTCCATTTCGTACAGCAGCGGGCGTTACAACGACAGCACCCGCATCCTGTATGAGACGGGTGGATCAAGCTACTTGCCGCGCTGCGATTACCGCCCCCGTGACGTTATTTACGCGCCGCGCCCGGTTTATGTGCAGCCTGTTTATTACAACAATTATTATCGCGGCGGCGGGCATCATCGGGACTGGCATGACCGGGATGATCGCGACCGGGGGCACGGTCGCGGGCACGACGATGATTAAGTACGCTGGTTAATCTGAGTGCTGGCGCATGCCAGAGTCGGCGCAAAAATCAGGCGGGCGAAGTCCGCCTGATTTTTTTAGTGCCAGAAATGTTCAAGTAGTCAAATTGATTTCGGCCACCACCGGTGCATGATCGGAGGGCCGTTCCAGTTTGCGCATCTCGCGATCCACGCTCGAACTGCTGCACGCCTGCGCCAGCGGCTGCGTCAGCAGAATGTGGTCGATACGCAGCCCCTGGTTGCGGCGGAAACCGAGCATGCGGTAATCCCACCAGGAGAAGATTTTTTCCGGTTGCTCAAATAAGCGAAAGCTGTCCTGCAGACCCATGGCCAGCAAGCGCTGAAAGCGCTCGCGCTCGGCATCCGATACCAGAATGCCACCCGCCCACGTTGCCGGATCATGTACATCGCGATCATCGGGCGCAATGTTGTAATCGCCCAGTACGGCGAGTTTGGGGTGGCGCGTGAGCTCATCTTTCAACCACGCGATCAGAGCATCAAACCATGCGAGTTTATATGCGTATTTGTCCGAATCGAGACTCTGTCCGTTCGGGCAATACACGCACACGATGCGCACACCCTCAATGGTGGCGGCGATGACACGCTTCAATTCATCATCAAAATTGGCAATGCCGATCACGACATCCGACAGCGGCGCACGACTGAGAATGGCGACCCCGTTATAGGTTTTTTGCCCGGAATAAACGACGTGATAGCCCGCAGCCTCGATGTCGGCTACGGGAAAATTCTCGTCGGTCAGTTTGGTTTCTTGCAGACACACCACATCCGGCGCACGGGTGGCGAGAAAATCCAGCAGTTGCGGCAGGCGAACCTTGAGGGAGTTGACGTTCCAGGCGACGAGTTTCATGTCGCCGATTTTAACTCAGCCGCGCTTCAGTAAGTTTTGTTGGGTGCGGCGGGTGGTGTGCCGCTAGCCGGCGCATTCTTGGGGGCGGATTCCTCTTTGGCAACATCAGTTTTTTTTGCCGTGCCTGCCGACTTTGGATAACCCGCGTGATCCAGTGCGGCGTTCCAGCTGCCAGGTTCGTAGCCATCAATTTTTTCGCTTCCGACCAGTAGCACCGGAACATTGGTTCGCCCAGTCAGCTTTTGCAGCTCAGCCCGGACATCCTGATTGGATTCCGGGTTTTTGTCGGTGAAGGGTGTGCCTCGCTGTTGCAGCAACTGCTTGGCCTGGTCGCAAGGCGCACCACAGGCAGTGATGTAGAGCGTGACCGGGAATTTTTCGCGTGCGAGTTTCATGGCGTAAGATTCGCCGCCTTCCACAAAGCTGCCTTTGAAGCTTTTTTGCATCGCGTTTTTAACGTTGGGAGGAGGCGGCTGATCGCTGTAATACGTATGGCCTTGGGCGTCTTTCCATTGAAAAAGCTGTGCGGCTTGCGTCGGCAGCACAGCCAGCATTGCGGGGACAAGCAAATGGATCAGTTTCATCGGGGTCTCCAAAAAACAGTACACGTAGATTACGGCTGCAATTGTGCCGAAGTTTAGGCCATGCCGTTATGGCGCAGCAGTGCGTCGATATTCGGCTCGCGGCCACGGAAAGCTTTGAACGACTCCAGTGCCGGACGCGCGCCGCCCATTGCCAGAATTTCGTTCCAGAAGCGATGCCCGACTTCGGCGGACAATACGCCGCCGCTGCCGTTTTCAACTTCGGCCTCGAACATCGCGTAAGCATCGGCAGACAAAACCTCCGCCCATTTGTAGCTGTAGTAACCAGCGGCATAACCGCCCGCAAAAATATGCGAGAAGTTGTTGGGGAAGCGGTTGTAATCCGGCGGGATGCTGACAGCGACCTGGGCGCGGATGGTGTTCAGCAAATCCAGCGCGGTGGTGCTGCCGTTGGGATCGAAATCATCGTGCAGGCGCATGTCAAAGCTGGAGAACTCGACCTGGCGCAAGGTTTGCAGACCGGATTGAAAATTCTTGGCGGCGAGCATTTTGTCGAACAGCGCGCGGGGCAAAGCTTCACCGCTGTCGATGTGTGCCGTCATGTGTTTCAGTACATCCCATTCCCAGCAGAAGTTCTCCATGAATTGCGACGGCAGTTCGACCGCATCCCATTCCACGCCGTTGATGCCGGATACGCCGAGTTCTTCGATTTTGGTCAGCAGGTGATGCAGGCCGTGGCCGGTTTCGTGGAACAGCGTGATGACTTCGTCGTGGGTAAACAGTGCGGGTTTGCCGCCGACCGGGCCGGAGAAATTGCAGTTGAGATACGCGACCGGGGTCTGGATGCTATTGGTTTTTTTGCGCCGGGTAATCACGTCATCCATCCACGCGCCGCCGCGCTTGGACGCGCGCGCGTACAGATCCAGATAAAACTGGCCGACACGTTGTCCGCTGTGATCGCTGAGTGTGTAGAACTTCACGTCAGGGTGCCAGGCGGGCGCGCTGGATTCGGTGATATGCAGGCCGTACAAAGTTTCCACCAGTTTGAACAGACCCGCCAGTACCCGTGGCTCGGGGAAATATTGCTTTACTTCATGATCGGAAAAACTATAGCGCGCCACGCGTAGTTTTTCGGAGACGTAGGCATTGTCCCAGGATTGCAGATCGGCGATGCCAAGCTCTCGCGCAAAGGCGCGCAACTCGGCCATATCATTCTCGGCATAGGGTTTGGCGCGGGCAGCCAGTTCATCCAGAAAATGCAGCACTTCAGCCGGCGTATCCGCCATTTTGGATGCCAGCGAGACTTCGGCGTAGCTGGCAAAACCCAGCATCTGCGCGGCTTCGCGCCGCAGTTTGAGGATGTCGGTAATCAGCGCGGTGTTGTCCAGCTCGGGCGGGCCAAACTCGGACGCGCGCGTGACATAGGCGCGATAAAGCTGCTCGCGTAACTCGCGATTGCTGGCGTACTGCATCACCGGCAGGTAAGACGGCATCTGCAGCGTGATTTTCCAGCCCGGCTTGTCGTCCGCAAGCGCTGCGGCTTGCATCGCCGCCAGTGCGTCGTCGGGCACGCCCGCCAGCGCTTTTATGTCGTCGATAAACAGCGAGTACGCGTTGGTTGCGTCGAGCAGATTTTCTTCAAATTTGGCCGCGCATTGCGCCAGGTCTTCCTGCACATTCATGAAACGGGCTTTTTGCTCGTCCGGCAGGTCGGCGCCGCCCAGGCGAAAATCGCGCAACTCGTTCTCGACAATTTTCTTGCGCGGCATCGAGAGTGCGGTGTAATCGGCGCGCGCTTTCAATGCCTTGAATTTGCTGAACAGCGCCGAGTTTTGTCCAAGCTCAGCAAAGTAAATGGTGATCTTGGGCAGATTTTCGTTGTACACCTCGCGCAATTCGGGCGAGTCCATCACCGAATGCAGGTGCGACACCTGGCCCCAGGCGCGGCTCAGGCACTCGTTCGCATCGTCCAGCGGCGTGACGAAGCTGTCCCAGTCCGGGTCGGTGCGGTCGCCCAATACGCGTGCGACGGTGGCGCGGCAATCCGCCAGCAGTTGATCGACCGCAGGCGTGACCTGTTCGGGTTTGAATTCAGAAAATCGGGGCAGACCGGAGAAATCGAGCAAGGGGTTCATGGCATTCACTAATGGAGGGATGACCCGATTATACTTTCCGTCTCATAAACTGTTTTCAAGCCCATGAGCACAAATCATTATTCCGGGGCGATTGCCCCCTATCACGGCTGTTCGCCGCAGCTCGCAACCGGGGCGTGGGTGCATCCGCGCGCGACCGTGATCGGCGAAGTCAGTCTGGGCGCGGACAGCTCAGTGTGGCCGGGGGCGGTGATCCGTGGCGATGTCAATCACATCAGCATCGGGGATGCGACCAATATCCAGGACGGCTCGGTACTGCATGTTTCGCACAAGACTGAGCACGACCCGACCGGCGGGCCGCTCGTCATTGGCGCGCGCGTGACGGTCGGCCACACCGTGATTCTTCATGCCTGCACGATTGGGGATGAATGTCTGATTGGGATGGGCTCGATCATCCTTGATCGCGTGGTGGTCAAAAAACATGTTCTGCTCGGCGCGGGCTCGCTGGTTCCGGAAGGGAAAGTGCTCGAGTCTGGTTACCTCTATCTTGGCCGCCCCGCTCGGCAAGTGCGCCCGCTGACCGAGGAAGAAATCGCCTATTTTGACTATTCTGCACGGCACTACGTGAAGCTTGCGCAGTCTTATCAAAACAATTAAGCCATCCGGAAACCCTATGAAACTCGCCAAACCCATTCTTCTTGTCGTAGCTTTTGCCGCCATTGCTGGCGCACTTGGCTACGCCCTCATCGACAAACCAGTCGGGCCTGCGGCCGCTTTCATCACTCTGGAAGGTAAACCGATCACGCTCGATAGTCTGCGCGGCAAAATCGTGCTGGTGAATTTCTGGGCCACCAGTTGCCCCGGCTGCATCAAGGAGATGCCAGGCATGATCCAGGCCTACCAACAGTACAAAGACAAAGGCTTCGAAATCATCGCCGTCGCGATGAGCTACGATCCGCCCAATTATGTGCTGAACTTTGTTCAGACACGGCAACTGCCTTTTCCGGTTGTGCTCGACATAAACGGCGAACACGCGCGTGCATTTGGCAATGTGCAACTCACACCGACCAGTTTTATCGTTGGCCGCGACGGCACCGTGCTGGAACGGAAATTGGGCGAACTGGATTTTGTGAAGCTGAAAGCTTTGCTGGATAAAGAGTTGCCTTGATGTTGTCTTGATAGAAATCGCGCTTCACGGTTTCAAATCCTGTAATTCCTGTCTGATCCATTCGACAAACACCCGGGTTCGCGTCGGCAGCAAACGCGCGTGGGGATAGACGACGCTGATCGGTCGGGGAGGCGGCTCGAACTTCGCCAGCACGACTTTCAGGCGTTTTTGTAGCAGATAAGGTGCGACCCGGTAGGAGATAAACATGCCGAAGCCCAGGCCTGCCACGCAGGCGTCGATGGCGGGTCAGGTTCCGCCGCTTCGGCCGTCAGCGACGTCTCGGCGTCTTCCACCGCAGCCAGCACCTGGCGGCAATTTCCCAGATAGCGCTTGCCTTCTTCGGTCAAGGATATCCGGCGCGTCGTCCGGTTGAACAGACGCACC
>JAYVLR010000159.1:0-2064 GCA_043759395.1 Thiobacillaceae bacterium | reverse complement strand
TGTGATCCACCCACCACAGCACATGCGCGAACACCCAGAGCTGATAGAAAACGACCAGCAGCACAACGGCGAGCAGGCCTTTTTCGATGGTGATGAATAGTTTTTTCATCAGGCAGCGCGCAAAGCGGCAATCACGGAAGCGGTCGCGGGGCGCACGCCGCGCCACAGATAAAATGCTTCGGCGGCTTGCTCAACCAACATGCCGAGCCCGTCGGCAATGTGCGCGCCGTGGTGCTGCGCCAGTTTCATGAAGGGCGTTGCATCCTTGCCGTACATCATGTCGTAAGCCAGCGCATGTGGCTTGAAAATCTGGTTCGATACCGCTGGCAGTTCGCCGCTCAAACTGGCAGCAGTGGCATTGATAATCAGGTCGAACGGCGTGCTGAGTTCCCCCAGGCCGCAAGCGCTTACCGCCTGAAATCCTTGATGCTGGAAGTGCGCCGCCAGATCATGCGCGCGGCTGGCGGTGCGGTTGGCGATCACCAGACTGGCAGGCGAGCATTCAAGCAAGGGGCCGATGACGCCGCGCGCCGCACCGCCCGCGCCGAGCAGCAAAACATGTTTGTCCGCGAGCGCAAATCCGAGGTTCTTCGTCAGGTCGGCAATCAGCCCGGCACCGTCGGTGTTGTCCCCGGTGATCGTGTTGTCTGCAAACACCAGCGTATTGACGGCACCCGCCAACTCGGCGCGCGGTGTGCGCTGCGTACAAAGACTGAATGCCTGCTCCTTGAATGGCACGGTGATGTTTGCGCCTTTGCCGCCGTCGGTCTGAAACTGCCTGATGCGGTCAACAAATCCATCCAGCGGTGCCAGGATGGCTTCGTAAACCAGGTCTTGCCCGGTTTGTTGGGCAAAGCGCGCATGGATCAGCGGCGATTTGGAATGGGCGATGGGGTGGCCGAAAACGGCGTAGCGGTCTGTCATGGCCGCGTCATTTTACTTGCTATGGCCTGGTTGCTGCGGGTAAAAATCAGAATGGCAGAATCAGCTTTGGCTCCAGGGCAATCCGCGAAACTTCCAGCCGTTTAATTCGTTGCGATGCCCGCTTGCTTTATTGGTATCGCCTTCAAAACCTTCAAGCACGTTATAGCAATTGCCCATTCCTGCTTCGGTGCTGGCAACAGCAGCCTGGTGTGAGCGCACGCCGCTGCGGCAGATGAACATCAGCAAAGCCTCTGGACTGACCAGTTGTTTGAACTGCATGATGAAGTGGGGGTTGATGACCCAGCCTGGCCAGCTACGCCATTCGGCGTGGATTGCGCCAGGAATGGTGCCGTTTAAATCCAGTTCGGCGCGTGAACGGACATCAATCAGGCACGCGCCGGGCGCAAGTTGCAGCAGATCCATCGCCTCGTTTGGGAGCAGGGCGCCCGAATAAGGGAGTCGGGGTTCGAGACCGCGTTTTTGCGCGGCATCCAGAATGTCGGTGATTCGTCCCATGATGATTTCGCCTGGTTGTTTTCAAAAGTATAAGCCAGAATAACGACAAGCCAATAGCGCACCAAAATAAGGCTTTGATGTTGATTTGCGCACTCAAACGGGGCGCGCGGCCTGACGTATAGCCTATCGCAGCCTGCTGTAGCTTGTGGCACAATACACTTTCAGAAACCAAGCGCTTGGCACGTTTGCTGCTGTACTCAATCCCAGACCCAAGTGCCGGGCAGTCAATTACTGATTTATCCAATTTATTTCCAGGAGATACCGTATGTCAGTGGCAAATGTTTTGAAAATGATCAAGGAAAACGAAGTCAAATTCGCTGACCTGCGTTTTACCGATACCCGTGGTAAAGAACAACATGTTTCGATACCGGCGCGCATTGTGACTGAGTCCTGGTTTGAAGACGGCCATCCGTTTGACGGGTCTTCCATATCAGGCTGGAAAGGCATTCAGGCCTCAGACATGTTACTCAAGGCTGATCCCGATTCAGCCTGGATGGATCCCTTCTTCGACGAAGCAACGCTAATTTTGACTTGCGACGTCATCGAGCCCTCTGATGGCAAAGGGTACGAGCGCGACCCGCGTTCGGTAGCGCGGCGTGCGGAGGCTTATCTCAAATCGACCGG
>JAYVLR010000158.1:0-6028 GCA_043759395.1 Thiobacillaceae bacterium | reverse complement strand
GATGCGTTCGATGATTTCACCTATGCGCCGCACCCACAAACAACCGATCTGGATTCGGTCATGAGCCGCATCGTGACGGACTATCCCGACCTGCACCGGTTTGACGTGTATGCCGCAGGGACGGCGGCGGAGGTTCAGGTGGCCAAGCGCTGGTTCATGCAACAGGGCTTGCCGGAGCAGCGCTGGTTTGCGGGTGCAATTGATTGAAACGACCGGTTTGAAACGAGCGAATTGAAGCGATGCTGAGGCTGTTTTTATATGTCTGGGTGCTGCCCGTGAGCGTAGTCGGCTTGTTGCTGGCGCTGGTGGCGCGCTCCAGTGGCGGCGGATTGCAACGCTTGAATGGCGTGATGGAGGTATCGGGCGGCTGGTCGGCAAAGTTGCTTCAGCGGGGTTTCCCGTTTAGCGGGCCGGTGGCGGCGATCACGCTGGGACATGTCATTGTGGGTGTTTCTACCGATGCGCTGAAGCTGACACGATCCCATGAGCGCGCCCATGTGCGGCAATTTGAGCGGTGGGGCGTGCTGTTGCTGGTGCTCTACCCGCTGGCTGGCGTGCTTGCCTGGATAAAGGGCGGGAATCCTTACCTTGATAATCTGTTTGAGCGTCAGGCACGAGCACAGGAAGACGTTTGAACCTGTGGGTCGGCCTTTATCCGAAGGTGTGTCCCTTTCGGTGGCTGATTTGTCGGGCTTAAGTCCGACCCACGCTAAAATAAAATCAGCCCGGGTTAAGCCGGTTAAGATTAATCAGTGAAGCGGTGTGTTTCTTCCCCCGGTGCGCCGGTGTCGGGGTCAATCCAGTCGGATATGCCTAATTCGTTCTCGGCTTCTTCCAGGGTTTCGCCGGGTTCATAATCGCTCTCGGCGTTGTAATCCATGTCTTGCGTGGCATCAAGCAGAGTGGGAAAGGGGCCGTATTCCTCGCCGGATTCGCTGTCGAGCCAGTAAAAGCCGTCCGGTCGCTCGATTACGCGGGCAGGGTCATCGTTTGTGGTGATAGCGGGTTCTGATCTGGCAAGTTTCATCTTTTTCTCCATCTGTGCGAACTATAGGAAGCCTGACTGTTCAGATCAAGGCTCAATCATCCGCTAATCCAAATTGCACTTCAAGTGGGAGTCCGGATTGCCTGTTTCACCCCCGTGCTTACTTAGCGGCGCGAGCTTATTCAACTTGAGGTTGCGGGAACTTGAAGGGCACTGTTGTGGCGGGGAAAACGATACAATCCGGCAAAGCGGGTGTTGAGTAGTGAAAAGTAATGTGATGCATGTGTTGTAATATCTGGGCGCGATAATTTCTAAAGATGATTGAGAGGATGATAATGAACATGAACGTCAAATTTCCGAAAAAAATGTTTTTACCCTTGGTGCTCGCAGCAGCGGTCGCCGTATCCGGTTGCGGTGACGACAAAAAGCAAACAGAAGAAAAAGGCGGAACCCAGGTGGCCGCCAAAGTGAGCGGCACTGAGTTGACCGTGCACCAGGTCAACTTTGCCCTGCAGCGCATTCCCAATCTGGACAAGAGCAAAACCAAGGAGGCATCGCTTCAGGTGATTCGTTCGCTGGTGGATCAGGAAGTGATCGTACAAAAAGCGATGGGCGACAAGCTGGATCGCGATCCAGCGGTGGTGCAGGCGATGGATGCTGCGCGCAGACAGATTCTGGCCGAGACTTACATGAGCCGCAAGCTGGGCACGCCGGTTGTGCCGAGCGCTGCCGAGGTGACGGATTACTACAACAAGCATCCTGAGTTTTTCTCGCAGCGCAAGGTTTTCCGCCTGCAGGAAATTGCCATCAAGGCGCCGAAAGACAAACATGAGGCGATTCGTGCCCAACTTGCCGCATCTAAAACGCTGAATGAGTTTGGCGAATGGCTCAAAGCGGAGAAATATCCGGTCAAGGCTTCGCAAGGCGTCAAGGCATCCGAGCAGTTGCCGCCCGCCATTCTGCCCAATCTGCAAAAAATGCCCGATGGCCAGGCCATGGTAGTGGCGACGCCTGAAGGATTATTAGTCTTGGTATTGGCAGGCTCGCAGGCGCAACCTGTCACCGAAGTGCAGGCTAAACCCGCGATTGAGCGTTTGCTGCAAAACCAGAAACGCCAGGAAGCTGCCAAGCGCGAACTGGATACGCTGAAGGCTGCTGCCAAGATCGAGTATCTGGGCGAGTTTGTTGATGCAGGCAAAGCGCCTGTGGCAGCCAAAGAGCCTGCTCCCGCAACGCCTGCGCCCGCTGCTGCTGCTGCGGGCAGCAAGGCGGCTCCTGCTGGTCCGTCTTCTGACGCAATCAGCAAGGGCATTTCCGGTCTGTAATAATTACTGGGGCACGGCTAGCCGTGCCCGGCTTGGATATGTCTCCTGTTTTCGTTCGCAGCCTGCCGTTCGGGCTGTATATCGCTCTCCTTGTGCTCGAAGGTCTGTTGCCCGACTGGGTGTCGGGTCTCGACGTGCGCTGGTTATATCCGCTCAAAGCCGGACTGGTCGCGCTGGTGCTGGCCGTGCTGTGGCATCATTACACCGAACTCAAACCTTGCAGTCTGTCGTTTAAGCATGTGCTGCTATCGCTGGCGGTGGGCATCGTGGTGCTGGTGCTGTGGGTCAACCTCGACGCGAACTGGATGCTGATGGGAGCGATGGGCAAAGGCTACAACCCCACTAATGAAGCCGGACAGATCGACTGGTTGCTGGTGGCCTTCCGCATTGCTGGCGCGGCTCTGGTCGTGCCGGTCATGGAAGAACTGTTCTGGCGCTCGTTCTTGCAGCGCTGGGCGCAGCAGGCCGACTTTATGACGCTTGATCCGGCGCAGATCGGCCTGAAAGCGCTGCTGATCGCCAGCGCATTGTTTGCGGTTGAGCATGTGCAATGGTTCGCCGGGCTGATCGCCGGGCTGGCCTACGGTTGGCTGTATATCCACACCCGCAAGCTGTGGGCACCGATTCTGGCGCACGCCGTGACCAATGGCGGGTTGGGGGCTTACGTTGTGAGCACCGGGAAGTGGGCGTTCTGGTGAAGCGGGCAATCCCGATATTGGCGTTGCTGTTGGCGGGCTGGGGTGCTGCCGCTGGTGCGCACGAGGGCGATACGTTTCGCCCATTTGTTTCCTACGCCAGCTATTTCGATAGCAATCTTTTTCGGCTGGCCGAAAATGAAAGCCCGGCTACCCCGCGTGATGATCACTACAGCGTTCTAAGCGCTGGTCTTAACGTTGACTGGAAACCCGGTCGCCAGCAGATTGTCGCCAACGCGACCAAGACGCTGGTTCGCTACAACCGGAATGTGTTTCTCGATTACGACGGCTCTGACTACCAGGCCACCTGGAACTGGCGTTTGGGCAACCACCTGAGCGGCAATCTGGGCGCAAGCGAGTCGCTGAGCCAGAGCAGTTTCGAAAATCTGGTACAGGTTAACAACCAGGTGACACGTAAACGAAGTTTCGGTCGCGCCGAGTGGGAGCTGCACCCTCGCTGGCGGATCGGGGCGGGCAGCGAGCAGTCGGGCAACACGAACAGCGCGCCGTCGCAGATTTCGCAGGATTTTCAGCAGCAGTCTTATGATGTCGCGCTGACCTACCTTACGCCGAAGGGCAGCAATGTACGTTTGCAAGCGCGCCAGTCTGATGCCAAGTTTCCCAACCGCCAGATATTTTTTCTCGTGCCGGTGGACAACAGCTATAAGCAAACCGACATCAATCTGTCGGGCGACTGGCGGGTTTCAGGAAAATTTACGGCACGGGCTCAGATAGGGCAGGCCGAACGCAAAAATGCCAACGTGCCGCAGCGAGATTTTAAAGGGTTTACCGGGCGGCTCTCGGGAGACTGGTACCCAACGGGTAAAACGCTTTTGAGTGTGTCCGCCTACCAGGAGCTGGGCAGCGCCGATGACCTCAACGCCAGCTCGGTGCTGAGCAAGGGCGCGAGCCTGAACGGCGTGTGGATAGTGCGCGAAAAATGGCGGCTCAACGCCGGAGCGACCTTTGTAAACCGCGATTTTCAGGGTGATCCGGGCGGATTTTTTAGCGGCGGACTGCGCCGCAATGACGACACCCTGGGAACATCGTTGTCGCTAAGCTATACGCCGATCCGAGCCGTGGCGCTGGATGTGGGTTTGAGTGCAGGTCGTCGGGATTCCAACAAAACTGACGAGAATTACAAATTTCATTCATTGTTTGCTAATGTGCGGGCTGACTTTTAGCGGCTTAGTGCAAGATGGCGAACGGGTACAGGTCTTGCGTGTCAGATGTGCTTGAATGCGGGCGAGTAGCGATTGGATGGGCGGGGTAGAGTGTGGTTCGCCTTTGATGCGAGCCTCCGAATGGAGAGAGAAATGACCAAGTTGTGGCGTAGTGTTTGGGTGATGAGTGCGTTGCTGCTGGCGGCGCCCGCGTGGAGTGCGGATGATGATTACCGCATGGGCACGGGTGACGTGGTACGCATCACCGTGTATGGCAATCCCGACCTTACAACCGAGGCGCGCGTGGGCGAGGATGGCGGACTGACATTCCCCCTGATTGGGGCAGTTAAAGCAGCCGGGCAGACGCCGTCTGCTGTCGAGAAAGTGATTGCCACGCGTTTATCCAAAGGCGGCTTTATTGTCGATCCCAACGTTAACCTGAACATCGTTCAGTATCGCGGCCAGCAGATTTCGGTGCTGGGTCGGGTTAACCGGCCAGGCAAGCTTTCACTTGAGAAGGTCAGTCGTGTGTCCGATGCGCTCGCGCTCGCGGGCGGCATCGTCATCGACGGTGCCGATACCATCACTCTGGTGCGCACACACGACGGCAAGACTGAATATCGTGATATCGATGTAATTGCACTATTCAAAGAAGGCGGTGAAACCTCCAACGAGGTAGTCAGTGATGGCGACATCATCAATGTAGCGAAACAGCCGATATTCTACATTTATGGTGAAGTGCAACGCCCGGGTTCTTTTCGGCTGGAACAAAACATGACGGTAGTACAGGCATTATCGATGGGAGGCGGGCTGACTCAACGCGGCACGCAGCGGGGCATCAAGATACTGCGCCGCGATGACAAGGGCATCATGCAGGAACTGGCGACACAGCTTTCGGATTTGGTGAAGAAGGACGACGTGATCTACGTCAAGGAGAGCCTGTTCTAGGCCCTAAAAAAAGAAATCAAGGACAACCATGAACTTCACTCAATTTTTACTGATCCTGAACGCGCGCAAGTGGATCATTCTGGGCATCCTGCTGCTCACCGTTGCCGTCACAGCGGCGGTAAGCTTATTGCTGCCGAAGGAATATACGGCAACCACTACGTTGATCATTGATTCCAAAAGCAAGGACCCCTTAACCGGTCAATTACTGCCGTCACAGATGTTTCCTGGCTATATGGCGACGCAGATCGACGTAATCAAAAGTTCAAGCGTCGCACAAAAAGTTGTAAGCGAACTGAAACTGGCAGACAGCCCTGGCACCCGTGAGCAATTCATGGAAGCAACCAAAGGAAAAGGCTCAATCAATCAGTGGCTGGGCGACCTTTTGGGGGCTAAGCTGAGCGTGGAGCCTTCGCGGGAGTCCAGCATAATTTCCATTGCGTTCACAGGCGCCGACCCGCAATTTTCTGCACTGATGGCCAATGCCTTTGCCAAGTCCTACATCGACACCAGTCTCGAGCTTCGATTGGTGCCTGCGCGGCAGACGGCCGCTTTCTTTGATCAGCAAATTACCCAGTTACGCGCCAACCTTGATAAGGCGCAGCAAAAACTCACCGCTTATCAACGCGAAAAAGGCATTGTCGAATCCGAGGAACGCCTTGATGTGGAAACGCGACGTCTGGGTGATCTTGCAGGACAAATGGTCGCCGCGCAGTCGGCCGCATTTGAGGCGAGCTCGCGGGCGCGTGACAGTCGTTCCATGCCAGAAGTATTTAATAATCCATCTGTGCAAAACCTTAAAGCGTTGGTGGCCCAGAGCGAAGGCAGACTGGCTGACCTGGCCAAAAGGGTGGGCATAAACCATCCTGAATACCAACGTATTCAAGCTGAGGCAGACAGTTACAAGGTCAAACT
>JAYVLR010000157.1:0-3701 GCA_043759395.1 Thiobacillaceae bacterium | reverse complement strand
GTTTAATCGAGGAGTACAACCATGAAAGCCATCCGCATCCTGCTTGCTATCGGTATCAGCTTCGGCCTCGTGCCTGTCGCTGCCGCGTTGAATCTGGCGCAAACGCCGTTGTTTATCGCCTCGACCGAACCCAGGGTCATGCTGGTTGCCTCCCGCGACCACCAGCTCTCCATCAAGGCCTATACCGATTATTCGGATCTGGACGGTGACGGAGTTCTGGACACCACCTACAAGGACAGTTTCGCCTACTACGGTTATTTTGATTCCGGCAGGTGTTATTCCTATACCAGCAGCCGTTACGAGCCATCCGGGGCGGTGACACCGGGTACCCATCAATGCGGTGGTACTAGCTGGAGCGGCAACTTTCTCAACTGGGCCAGCATGACCCGGATGGATATTCTGCGTAAAACTTTTTTTGGTGGTTATCGATCAACCGACACCACAATAGAAACAGTGCTGGAGCGGCATTTTTTACCTTATGATGTGCATGCCTTTGTCAAAATCTACAATCCCGGCAGCGCTGCCACGCTCAGCCTCTACATTCCTTCCGCCGTTGTCGGAACCAATACCTCGATTTCACTTTGCAATGTCAGCAATAGCAGCAGCGCTACCCTCACGGGTCAGATGACTACTCTCCCCGTTCCCTTAATCAGGGTAGCGGCGGGCAGTTGGCCACAGTGGGATTCTTCGGAAGTGACTCAATGCGCGCTCGCAGGGGGAACCCAACCCACTGCGGTGCTGGGTGATTACATCGCGCGGGTTAAAGTGTGCGTAGCGGGTTCGCTGGAAACCAACTGCAAAGCCTACACCCAGCCTGCCAGTGGTACGCAATCAGTCAAACCCACCGGCTTGCTGCAGAAATACGGTGATGCGGATGCCCAGCGCCGCGTGCGTTTTGGTCTGATGACCGGCAGTTACGCCGCGAACAAATCAGGCGGCGTATTGCGCAAGAATACCGCCATGATCGCAAACAACAATAACGCCGCCATCAACACGAGCACCAGTTGCAGCACATCGACTTCAACTACGACCGTTAACGGCGACGCCCGCGACGAGATTGATGTTTGTACCGGCCAGTTCATCCGCCAAACCACAACAGATGCAGGCATCATCAATACCCTCAGCCGACTCCGCATTGCCGGTTATCAATACAGTAGTACAAAGCACCAATACTCATGTAATAGTCCAGGCATTTTGAGTTTTACCGACGGCCAGTGCATCGATTGGGGTAACCCGCTCAGCGAGACTTATCTGGAAACCCTGCGTTATTTTGCTAACGTCGGTCCGACTGCAGCGTTCGATGTTAGCGATGCCTCTATCATCGCCATTCCGAAGGTGAATAAGGTGGACTGGGTAGACCCGCTGCCACCGACGGAATGGTGCGCTACGTCGAGCATTGTTGTGTTATCCACCGGGCTTAATTCATTTGATGCCGACCAGTTAACGACCAGTGGCATTACTGGCGTTAATGCGGCCACGCTGACCCAAACCGTGGGTGATGCTGCGCATGAGAACATCAATGGCGGCACTTATTTGATCGGCAACAACGGCTCCACCGCCAATAATCAATGCACGGCGAAAGTTATTGGCAATCTGGCGACCGCCAAGGGTATCTGCCCGGAAGTGCCCAGCACCGAGGGTGGATACGGTATCGCCGGCCTGGCCTATGCACCTAAAACCGTTGATTTGCGCCCCGAATATGTCGGCCAGCGCCGCATCCGTTGGGGCGGTAGTTCACCAATCAACACGGACTGGGCAGAGCGCCAACCGATCAATACCTATGCGGTACAACTGGCGGAGAGCCTGCCCAGCTTTAGCCCGGTCGTCGGCACCGGAACGGTCACCTTGTTGCCGGCCTGCCAGGCGAACAGCTCGTCAACTGCCCCGGCATGGACTGCCGCCTCCACGGGTTGGCGCAATTGTTCCATGACCAATTTGATCGTCAATCCCAACGTGGCTACGGCCAGTGTGGGGACGGATGCGAGCGCCAAAACCAATACCTGTAGTGGCAACGGCACGAGCTCCCAATGCTTTACTGTGGCCTGGGAAGATTCCACCTGGGGTAATGACTACGACATGGACGGCATCCAGCGCCTGGGGTATTGCGTCGGCGCGGCTTGCAGCACATTCAAAATGCTGTGTCCAACCACTGGTTCGGCGGTGGCTACGCTGGGCCCATGGGTCGGTGTGGCTTCTAATAATATTAAAATTGCTACATGCACGGCTCAGGCCAACGCGGGGCATACACTGACTTTTGGTTATACCCTTTCTGGTACGACCAGCGACGGCGCTGCCTTCCCCATCTTGCGGCCCGGCAGCATGAATTTCAATGTAGGCTCCGTGCTGGTCGCAGGCATCACCGCACCCAATGAAACCACGTTTGCCCAGGGTGCAGCTACAGCGAAGCTGCTCAAAAACCCGCTCTGGTACGCTGCGAAATACGGTGGCTTTACTGAGTCCACACCCGCACTGGGATCAGGCACGCCAAACCCTAACCTGACATCGGAATGGGATGCCGTAAATAACGTAACTGGCGCCGCTGGAGCGGATGGTATCCCGGACAACTATTACGACGTGCGTAACCCGGCTAACCTTTTCACTGCCATGTCGAATATTTTCGATGCCGCCTCGGTACCAGACGCAGCAGCTTCGTCGGTCGCCACCAACACGGCCAATCTTCAGGTTAACAACTATATTTTCCAGGCTAAATTTCAGCCGGCTAACTGGAGTGGGCAACTGGTTTCATATCGTCTCGATACCGGCAGTGGTTCGGTTGTTTTGACGCAGAAATGGGATGCTTCACCCAGGCTTGATGCCATGACGCCGGCTAGCCGCGTCATCCTGACCAAGGCGGCGACTGGCGGGGTGAGTTTTGAATGGGCAAATCTGACATCCGGCTCGCTCACTAGCCAGCAAACCTTGCTCAACACTAATTATCTCGGTGTGAACGATGGATTGGGTTCGTCTCGCCTGGATTACCTGCGCGGTGTCACGACCAGCGAAGGAACCTCCCCGGGGCAGTTCCGTGAGCGTAATGCGTCAACGGTGGATGGCAGCATCCTCGGCGATATCGTCAACTCCGGCCCGCTTTTTGTGGGCGCACCCAATGCCGGGTATTCGGATGTCGATAAACCCGGCTACGCCGCTTTTCGAGCGAAGTATTTGAGTCGTAAACCGGTGGTATACGTGGGGGCTAACGACGGTATGTTGCATGGCTTCGATGCGGAGCTTACCAGCAGCGGAGACCCTGTTGGTACAGGGGGTGACGAGGTGATTGCCTATGTGCCATCGCAAGTTTTTGGCTCCTTGAGCCAGCTCACTGCTCAAACCTATAACCGCAACCATCGCTACATGGTCGATGGCACACCCATGTCAGCCGATGTGTATCTGCCGTCACTGGCAGGCGCTAGCGCAGACAAGTGGCGTACGGTGTTGATTGGCAATATGAACAGCGGCGGCAAGGGTTATTTTGCGCTCGATATTACCAATCCCAATCTGGTCGGCGGGACTGCGCCTACCTTCAGCACCAGCAATGCGGCTGGCTTGCTGTTATGGGAGTTCAGTGATGCCGATGATACGGATATGGGCTACGCGTATAACCTGCCGCCACAGTATTCGGGTAATAGCCAGGCCAAGCAGATCGTCAAGCTGCAAGACGGTAATTGGGCGGCAGTTGTTGGTAATGGTTACAACAGTACGAG
>JAYVLR010000156.1:0-3179 GCA_043759395.1 Thiobacillaceae bacterium | reverse complement strand
GCCCCAGCCGCCGTCATCCCGAACATCAAACTCGGCCCGGTCGCGGCCACGCCCATCATGTTCTTGCCCTCACCCGACGCGAAACCGGCGGGCGCGTCGAATGCAGCACGAGCGCCATCCAAAAAAATCGCGGCGGCAAAACCCAAAACACCGCACTCGACCAAAACCAGCTTGCCCAAAGCCAGCGTGAAGAAACCCAAAATATGCTGGGACAAAGGGGTGGTCAAGCCCTGCTGAACGCGTCATCACCCTGCCCCGATTGTGGTAACCGTCGGGGTTTCTGCACATTAGCCATCCCTAAGTCAGCATAATTCGTTAAAATCACGTTCTTCTAATATTTGTTGAATGGTGGAGTAAGCATGTCTGTGTCTGAGCTGCAAGTGCAAACCGCGCTGAAAGAACTGGTCGATCCCAACACACACAAGGATTATGTTACGACCAAGTCCGCGCGCAATATCAAAATTGATGGCGGTGCCGTTTCGCTGGACGTGGTGTTGGCGTATCCCGCAAAAAGCCAGGTCGCCGTCCTCAAACAACAGATCGAAGACAAGCTGAAAAGCATTACGGGCGTCACTTCCGTTCATGCCAACGTCACGTTCAAAATCGTGTCGCATAGCGTGCAGCGCGGAGTGAAGTTGATCCCCGGCGTGAAAAACATCATTGCTGTTGCCTCGGGCAAAGGCGGCGTCGGCAAGTCCACCACAGCCGTAAACCTGGCGTTGGCGCTATCCGCCGAGGGCGCAAATGTCGGCATGCTGGACGCGGACATCTACGGCCCGTCGCAACCCACCATGCTGGGTATCACCGACCGCCCCGAGTCAGAAGACGGCAAGAATCTCGATCCGCTGATCGGTCATGGTATTCAGGCCATGTCGATCGGATTCCTGATCGACGTTGAAACCCCGATGGTCTGGCGCGGCCCGATGGTAACGCAGGCACTGGAGCAGTTACTGAACAACACCAACTGGAAAGACCTCGACTATCTGGTCGTCGATCTGCCGCCCGGTACCGGCGACATTCAATTGACGCTGGCGCAGCGCGTGCCGGTGACGGGCGCTGTCATTGTCACCACACCGCAGGACATCGCGCTGATTGACGCGCGCAAAGGCCTGAAGATGTTCGAGAAAGTCGGCATCCCGATCCTGGGCGTGGTTGAAAACATGAGCCTCCACATCTGCGCCAACTGCGGCCATGAAGAGCGCATCTTTGGCGAAGGCGGCGGCGAGCGCATGTGCAAAGACTACAGCGTGGAATTCCTCGGTTCACTACCGCTGGACGGCAGCATCCGTTCCGATACCGACTCCGGCAAACCCTCTGTCGTATCCGCACCCGACAGCCGCGTCACCGAAATCTACAAAGAAATCGCGCGTCGCGTCGCCGTCAAGGTCGGAGAAACCGCTGAAGACCATACTGCAAAATTCCCGAGCATAGTGATTTCTAACACCTGATTGTGAGTTAGGAGCGAAGAGTACGGAGTGAAGCGTCGATGCGTGCTGACATCACTCTTGACTCCTGACTCCCCGCACCTCACTTACACACATGTCTATCAAATCTGATAAATGGATACGCCGCATGGCTGCCAGCCACGGCATGATCAAGCCGTTTGAGGCGGGTCAGGTCAAGAACATCAATGGCCACTCCATCGTCTCATACGGTACGTCCAGCTACGGCTACGGCTACGGCTACGATGTGCGCTGCGCCAGTGAATTCAAGCTGTTCGCCAACCTCAACAGCACGCCCTTGCCTGCGCGCATTTACGCCAATGAGGGCGTAGCGCAAATGCTGTTTCTGGAATCCGACGAAGTCTGCGAAATCCCGTACCGGGATCGCGGCGGCAAATATCAGGGGCAGGTCGGCGTGACCTTGCCCAAAATTTAAACCCGCGATTTAACATCCCCCGCCACACAGGCAACGTACAATCCCCGTTTTTCCAACGTTCAACCTCAGGAGCCGCCATGCGCTTCCGCTTTCCCGTTGTCATTATTGACGAAGACTTCCGCTCCGAGAATGCATCGGGACTGGGTATCCGCGCATTGGCCGATGCCATCGAAAAAGAAGGCATCGAAGTACTGGGCGTGACCAATTACGGCGACCTGACTTCGTTTGCACAGCAGCAGGCACGCGCATCCGCCTTCGTGTTATCGATCGACGACGAGGAACTCGCAGGCACCGCCGAGGATGCGCAGGCGGCTTTGCAAAAGCTGCGCGAGTTTGTCGAGGAAGTGCGTTTCCGCAATGCCGAAATCCCGATTTTTCTGCACGGCGAAACGCGTACCGCGCGCCATATCCCAAACGACATCCTGCGCGAACTCAATGGCTTCATCCACATGCTGGAAGACACGCCGGAGTTCCTCGCGCGCTACATCCTGCGCGAGGCGCGCACTTATCTTGATTCGCTGGTTCCGCCGTTCTTCCGGGCGCTGACGCACTACGCAGCGGACGGTTCCTACTCCTGGCATTGCCCTGGCCACTCCGGGGGCGTGGCGTTTTTGAAGTCGCCGATTGGCCAGATGTTCCACCAGTTCTTTGGCGAAAATCTGCTGCGTGCCGACGTCTGCAATGCAGTGGATGAACTCGGGCAATTGCTCGACCACACCGGGCCGGTAGCCGCTTCAGAACGCAATGCCGCGCGAATTTTTAATTGCGACCATTTGTTTTTTGTCACCAACGGCACCTCGTCGTCCAACAAGATGGTGTGGCACGCCAACGTCGCGCCGGGCGACATTGTGGTGGTCGATCGCAACTGCCATGTATCGATCCTGCATGCGATCATCATGTGCGGCGCGATTCCGATTTTTCTGACGCCGACGCGCAACCACTACGGCATCATCGGTCCGATCCCGATGGACGAGTTCCGCCCGGAAAACATCGAGAAAAAAATCGCCGCGCACCCGTTCGCCAAGGATGTGAAAAGCCGTCCGCGCATCCTCACCATCACCCAGTCGACCTACGACGGCATTTTGTACAACGTCGACATGATCAAGGAGCTGCTCGGCGACTACATCGACACGCTGCATTTCGATGAAGCCTGGCTGCCGCACGCCACGTTCCACGACTTTTATCGCGGCATGCACGCCATCGGCCGCGACCGCCCTCGCGCAAAAAATGCGCTGGTGTTCTCCACCCAGTCGACGCATAAATTGCTGGCTGGCCTGAGTCAGGCCTCGCAAATCCTGGTG